>JACSRG010000161.1 GCA_014879865.1 Anaerolinea sp. | reverse complement strand
GTGGTCGCGCAGTTGTCGCAGCGCACCGGCTATCCGATCTTTGCCGATCCGTCGTCGGGCGTGCGCTTCGGCGCGCACGTCGAAAACACGGCGATCATCGGCGCGTATGACACCTTCCTCAGCGCGCCGCCGACATGGGACGATCCCGATGTGGTGATTCGCTTTGGCGGCGTGCCGACTTCGACGGCACTGCTGGCATACCTCGACAAGATCAAGCCACATCACCGCATACAGGTGAGCGCGGATGGCACATGGGCAGATGACAGCCACCGCACGGCGCTGTTCGTCCATGCCGACCCGACGCTGCTCTGCCTGACACTGAGCGGACGCTTACAAGCGCGCCCCGAATCGCAGTGGGCGCAGCGGTTGCGCATGGTCGAAGCGGTGACGTGGCTGAACATCGGGCAGCGGCTCGGCGATGAATTCTTCGACGGGGCGGCGGTCGCCGCGCTGATCGACGCGCTGCCGGATGGCGCGAATGTGTTCGCCGGGAACAGCCTGCCCGTGCGCCATGTGGAGCAGTTCGCCCGTCCTTCGACCAAGCATCTACATGTGTTCGCCAATCGCGGCGCAAGCGGGATCGATGGTAATGTCTCGACGGCGTTAGGGATCGCGGCGGCGACGCGCAAGCCGACCGTGCTGCTCGTCGGCGACATCACGCTGTATCACGATATGAACGGTCTGCTGGCGGTGAACAAGTGCGGCGTGGATAACATCACGGTCGTGCTGCTCAACAATGACGGGGGTGGCATTTTTCACCGTCTACCGGTCGCCAAGTTCGAGCCGCCGTTCACAGACTGGTTCGTTATGCCGCACGGCTTGCAGTTCCAGCACGCGGCGGCGCTCTACGGCTTGGAGTATGTTCACGCGGAAGATGAGTCCGTGCTGCGCGACGCGCTGGCGTTCAGCATCAACGAGCGCAGCCCGCTGCTGATCGAGGTCAAGACGGATGCCACGCACGACGACGCGCGGCGCAAGCAGATCCAACAGATGGTAACAGCGAGTTTACAGAGGTAGAACATGGTCAACTGGGTACAAGCGAAGCAGTACGAAGACATCACCTACGACAAAGCCGACGGCATGGCGCGCATCGCCTTCAACCGTCCCGAAGTCCGCAACGCCTTCCGCCCCAAGACGATTGACGAGATGATCGACGCTTTCCGTGATGCGTGGCGCGATCAGTCGGTCGGCGTGATTCTGCTCACGGGGAACGGACCCGCTGCCGATGGCAAGTATGCGTTCTGCTCCGGCGGTGACCAGAAGGTGCGCGGTCATGCGGGCTATGTCGGCGATGATGGCGTGGCGCGGCTCAACGTGCTGGAACTTCAGCGCATCATCCGCACCATGCCCAAGCCGGTGATCGCGCTCGTGGCAGGCTATTCCATCGGCGGTGGGCACGTCCTGTCGGTGATCTGCGACCTGACGATTGCCGCCGATAATGCGATCTTCGGGCAGACAGGTCCCAAGGTCGGCAGCTTCGACGGCGGTTTCGGCGCGAGCTTCCTCGCGGACATCATCGGGCAGAAGAAAGCCCGCGAAATCTGGTATTTGTGCCGCCAGTACAACGCCGAGCAAGCGCTGCAAATGGGGCTGGTGAATACGGTCGTGCCGGTCGAACAGCTTGAAGCCGAGGGCGTGCAATGGGCGCAGGAAATCCTTGACAAGAGCCCGATTGCAATCCGCTTCCTCAAAGCGGGTTTCAATGCTGCGCTTGATGGTCAAGCCGGGCTGCAGGTTTTGGCGGGTGATGCTACTATGTTATTCTATATGACAGAGGAGGGGAGCGAGGGACGCGATGCGTTTGTCAACAAACGCGCGCCGAACTATCGCAAGTATCCTTGGCGTCCATGAGTTGGGGATAACATGAAAGACTGGCTTGGCGCACAACGCATCGCTCGACCTGACGGTATCGCGCTGATCTACGAAGATCAGGACTGGACATTTTTCAAGCTGGATCGTCTGGTGAATGTGTTGTGCGCCCGGCTGGCAGGGTTGGGGGCAGCTTCGAGCAGTGTGGTCGGCGTGCTGCTGTCGAACACTCCCGATTATGTCATTCTGATCCACGCGCTGGCGCGTTTAGGCGCAGTGCTGCTGCCGATCAATACGCGCCTGACCGCCGAAGAAATCGAGTGGCAGGTGACAGAGACCGGCTGCGAGATCGTCATCTGCAATTCCAAGACCGAATCAACCGCCGCCGAGCTCAAGAGCAACACCGTCCGCATCATCTCCGTCGATCAGGCGCAAGACCCGCGCGTACAATCATGGTGGGACATCACCATGACCGACTCGTGGCGTCCTGCCGATCAGGACTTGAACGCCGTGCAGGCGATCATCTTCACGTCGGGGACATCGGGCAAGCCGAAAGGCGTCCAGCTCACCTTCAGCAATCATTTTTACAGCGCCGCCGCCTCTGCCTACCGGATCGGTGTGCTGCCGGAAGATCGCTGGTTATGTACGCTGCCGCTGTATCATGTCGGCGGGTTGGCGATCATCTTGCGCGCCGCGTTGTACGGGATTGCGGTCGTCTTGCAAGACGGCTTTAACGTCAACGCGGTCAATACGGCGCTGGATACACAGCAGATCACGCTGATGTCGCTCGTCCCGACGATGCTCTACCGCCTGCTGAACACCCGGACCGCTTTTCCTGAGACACTGCGGCTGATCCTGCTGGGCGGCGCATCGGCGACCGGCGACCTGCTCACGCGCGCACTCGACATGGGCGCGCCCATCGCCACGACTTACGGACTGACCGAAGCTGCCTCGCAGGTGGCGACGATGCTGCCGGAGGATGTCGCCAAGAAACCGGGCAGCGTCGGCAAGCCGCTGATGTTCACGACGGTCAAGATCGTGGATGAGCAGGGGCGGCTGTGCAAAGCCGGGGAATATGGCGAGATCGTCGTCATCAGCCCGATGGTCATGCGCGGCTACTTGGCGTTGGAGCAGGACATTACCGAACTGCACACGGGCGATGTCGGTTTCCTCGACAAGGACGGCGACCTGTGGCTGATCAACCGCCGCAGCGATTTGATCGTCTCCGGTGGCGAAAATGTCTACCCCTCGGAAGTCGAGGAGGTGCTGCGCGGGCATCCTGCCGTCGCCGACGTGGTGGTCGTCGGCATCACCGATGCCGAATGGGGGCAGCGCGTCGCGGCGCTGGTCGTGCCTCGACCGGATACGCTCATCACGGTCGCCGACCTGATGCGCTACTCGCGCACGAAACTAGCGGGCTACAAACAGCCGCGCCTGATCCGCTTCACCGATCAACTGCCGCTGACTGCGTCCGGCAAAGTTCACCGCGCCGCGATCGTTGAGCAGCTTCAAAACAACGCATGATCGTCAACGATGTGCGCTACCATGTGCGCCGGTTCGGACAGGGTGATCCGCTCGTGCTGCTGCATGGCTTCACCGGCAGCGGCGCGAACTGGCAGCCGGAGCTGTTCCCCGATCAGCAGGTGATTGCGCCCGACCTGCTCGGACACGGGGAGACTGAAGCGCCGGAACAGTTTTCGCGCTACCAGATGGTTCTTGCAGCGCATGATCTGGTTGCGCTAACGCGCCGCCTCGTCGAGCCGCCCGTGAACCTGCTCGGCTACTCGATGGGGGGACGCTTGGCGCTGTATACGGCGCTGCATTTCCCCGATTTCGCCAAAAGGCTCATCTTGGAGAGCGCGTCGCCGGGAATTGCCGACGTGCAGGGACGCCTTGCCCGCAACACTGCCGATCTGGAACTGGGGCGACGCATTATCCGTGACGGAATTCCCGCGTTTGTCGATGATTGGGAGAATTTGCCGCTGTTCGCCACGCAGACACCCGATCAGCGCGCCCAGCTTCGACCGGGACGGCTGGCGAACAACCCGACGGGCTTGGCGAATAGTTTGTTTGGCATGGGAACGGGATGCCAGCCGCCGTTGTGGGAGCGACTGCACGAACTGACCATCCCTGTACTGTTGATTGCCGGGGAACTCGACACGAAGTTCTCAGCGATTGCCCGCCAGATGAGCGAGAACATCCCCCATGCGACGCTGGCGATCATCCCGAACGCCGGACATACCGTCCACCTCGAACAGCCTGAACGCTACGGCGCGGCGGTGCAGACGTTTCTACGCTCTTAGACTGAGTGCCTGTTTTTCTTAACAATTCTGCGCTATAGTCGATATGCCTGACACTACTTTGTAGGAGAGTATCACCATGCGTAAAGCGGTATTTGTGCTAGCTTTGTTCGCTCTACTCATCACCAGCGTAAGCGTGATGGCGCAAGATGAAATTGTCGTTGATTTCTACTACCCGACTGCCGTCGATGCCCCGATCAACCAGATCATCCAAGGATATGCCGATGCGTTCCACGAAGCGAACCCGTCGATCACCATCAACCCGGTGTATACGGGGTCGTACACGCAAACCCGTGACACCATCCGCACCGAGCTCAACGGCGGTGGCGCTGGTCCTGACGTGGCAGTGATGCTCTCCACCGATGTGTACAGCTTCGCAGAAGAAGGCTCGATCCTCCCGGCGCAGCAGTTCATCGACGCGATGGAAGGCGGCGAGGCGTTCGTGAATGACTTCTTCCCGGCGTTCCTGCTCAACAGCATGGATGCGGAAGGCACGATCTGGTCGGTTCCGTTCCAGCGCAGCACGCCGATCCTGTACTACAACGTCGATATGCTGGCGGAAGCCGGTTTTGATGCCCCGCCGACAAACCGTGACGAAATGCTGGCAATGGCGCAGGCGCTGACGCTGCCCAACGGCGAACGTTGGGGTCTGCTCGTGCCGTTCGCGGGCGGTTTCCCGATCTGGATGTTCCAAGCCTTCGCCATCGGCAACGGTCGTAACATCACCGGCGAAGACCCGGCGACCGTCTACATGAATGACCCGCTCGTGATCGATGCGCTCGAATTCTCGACCAAGCTCGGCACGGAATTCGGGGTTGGTCCGCTCGGCGGCAGCGTGTGGGGCGATACCCCGACCGCATTCCTCAACGGGCAGGCGGCGATGATCATGCACACGACAGGCAGCATGACCAACATCCTCAACAACGCGACGTTTGAAGTCGGCGCGGCGTTTGTGCCGTTCGGCATTCCCGGCGAAGATGGCACGGGTTACGGTACCCCGACCGGCGGCGGCAACCTGTATGTTTTCAGCCCGATTGGGATGGAACGCACTCAGGAAGAACTCGACGCGGCATGGCTGTGGGTTGAATATCTCTCGTCGCCCGAAGTCCAGTCCGACTGGGGTGCGGCGACCGGCTATATCGCGGCGCGTCAGAGCGCGTGGGAACTCGACCCGCTGGCGGCGCTGGCAGCCGAGCGTCCGCAGTACCTCGTCGCACGCGATCAACTCCAGTACGCGTCGGCGGAATTCACCTCGTACCGCGCGATTGACGTGCAGAACATCATCAACGCCTCGTTGAGCGGTGTGATCAGCGGTGCGGAACCGGACGCGGCGGCGGCGATGGCGTCGGCGCAGGAACAAATCGACTCGCTGCTGGCGGAATACCGCTAAGTCATCCCGATCAGGGCAGTTTATACAAGTTGGTGTTTGTAGGGGCATGAGCTATCATGCCCCTACACGTTTCCGCAGGGATGTACGACATATGGATGTGACCGCCCAAAGCACTGCCGAGACCCTTGCTCCGTCGCGCAAGACGATCCTGTCTATGCTGCTGCCTTACCTGTTAATCGCGCCGACGATGATCCTTGTGTTTGTGTTCACGCTGTACCCGGCGGTCAACTCGGTGATCGACAGCCTGTACGAACCGGCGCGCAATGCCCGCGACCCATCGGAATTCGTCGGGCTGCAAAACTACGCCGATCTCTTCGACGCCGACCATTACATCGGTTCGGCATTCGTGCAGATCATCGGGCAAACGCTCGCGTTTGCGGTCACAACCGTGATTGTCAGCGTGCCGCTGGCGCTGTTCTTCGCGCTGCTGCTCAATCGCAATATTCGCTTTCAGGGGTTGTGGCGCTTCAGCCTGTTTTACCCGTCGCTGCTGCCGCTGATCGGCGCGGCGAGCATCTGGGCGTTTCTCTTCTCTGACACCGTCGGCTTAATTAACACGGTGATTCGCTCGTTTGGCGGACGCGGTCTTAACTGGTTAGGCGATCCGAACGTTGTCCTCTGGGCGGTGATCGCGGTCAATATCTGGAAGCAGGCGGGATACTACATGATCTTCTACCTCGCCGGGCTGCAAAATATCCCGAAAGACTTTTACGAAGCCGCCTCGCTCGACGGTGCGAACGCTTGGCAGCAGTTCACCTATCTGACCCTGCCACTGCTGCGCCGGACGACGCTGTTTGTGCTGGTGATCGCGTTTACATTCGCCTTCCAGACCGTCGAACAGCTTCAAGTCATGGGCATGGGCAACCCCGGCAACCGGGGAAACCTGCTGTTGTACTACATCTTCCAGACCATACCGGAACGGCGCAATTGGGGGTACGTCAACGCAATGACGGTCGTCCTCGTGCTGATTCTGCTGGTCTTCACGGTGAGCAATTTTGTGCTGTTCGAGCGGGGGCGTGAAGATGACTGAATTTCAAGACAGCCGCCGCGACGAGCGGAAAAGTGCTGGACGCTACGAGACCGGCGCAACTCTTCTCACCGGAGTGGTGTCGATCATCTGGCTGCTGCCGCTGGTCTTCGCCGTACTGGTCAGCGTGCGCCCGATGAACGAGGCGGTGAGCAACGGAAATATCTTTATCGGCAGTCGGGTCACGCTGGAGAACTATCAGGCGGCGTTTAGCGTTGCGCCGTGGTTGTGGCACGGGATCACAAGCGTGATTTTCGTCGTCGGCACGCTGGCGGTGCAGGTGGTCACGGTGACAATGGCGGGCTATGCGTTCGCCCGCATGAAGTTCTTCGGGCGTCAACTGCTGCTGTATATCCTGCTGCTGCAAATCATGATCCCGACGGCGGTACTGCTCGTACAGAACTTCGCCACGATCCGCGAACTGGGCTTGTTCGATACGCGCTGGGCGCTCATGCTCCCGTACTGGGCGTCGGCGTTCGGCGTACTGCTGATCCGGCAGACGTTCCGCGAAATCCCGCGCGAATTGGAAGAAGCCGCGCGCATCGACGGCGCGAACCTGCTGCAAATCCTGTTCCGCGTGTATATCCCGTTGAGCATCCCGGCGTATATCGCGTTTGCGCTCGTGTCGATCAGCTCCCACTGGAACGAATTCCTGTGGCCCTTCATCGTGACGCGGACAGAGGAAGTACGTCCGCTGACGGTGGGCTTGAACAAGCTCTACTCGACGACGGAAGTCGGCGCGCTGTATGGTCAACTGCTGGCAGGGACGGTCATTGTGATCGCGCCGCTGGTGATCCTGTTCATGCTGTTCCAGCGCCGCTTCATTCAGAGCTTTGCCTCCAGCGGCTTAAAATGAAGTAGAAAGTTGAAAGTGAGACCGTCTTTACTTTCAACTTTCTCACTTTCAACTTTTCACTGTACTCACTCGATCTCAGCGAGGACTTGTTCGCGGATGACAGTCTGCTTGCTGCCCACATGCACGGCTTTGACTACTCCGTTGTACGGCGCGCGAATTTCGTTCTGCATCTTCATCGCTTCGAGGTAGACGAGCGGCTGCCCGACCTCAACCGCCTCGCCCACATTGACCAGCACCTGTGTGATCAAGCCGGGGATCGGCGCTTTGACGCGACCGTCACCGCTGCGTGGGCGCGAAACGAGCGCTTCGCGGTCAACGATTTCGAGCGCCTCGATGCCGCTTTTGCCGCGAATCCAGTGCAGATCGCGGTCAAATTCGATTTCGAGCGGACGCCCGTCAACGATGATCCAACTGCACTGCTCATACGAGACATGGGCGTCGGGGCGCACGACGTTCACTGGAGCGCCATCGACGCTGACCGTAACTTCCTCCGCGCCTTCCGTCAATGCCAGTTCGATCTGAAACGTGTGACCACCAACGGTCACGGCAAGTTTGCTCATGATTCCCCCATGCGGCGGCTGCTGCGATGCCAACCGGTTTGCAGTCGTTCGGGCGCGGCGGGACGGAAGGACTGATTCCGCCGTATATACAGGATAGCAGCGGCGATGGCAAGATCGCGCAGTTCGTTCGTATTTTCCTGATTCGCCGGTTGGATTTGCAACTGCGAGTCATAGCAGCCATCGACGAAGTTCGGATCGTTGATGATCCCTTTGAGCACCGACAGATTCGTTGTGACGCCGGAGATGTTGAACTCGTCGAGCGCACGCGCCGCCCGTGCCACACATGCGGCGCGCGTGTCGCCCCACACGGTGAGCTTGGCGATCAGCGGGTCATATTCCGCCGGGACGTTGCAACCGTCGTAGAGATACGTGTCCACGCGAACGCGGAAGCCTCCCGGCAGTCGGACATGCTTGGCGACGCCGGGACTCGGCAGATAGTTGTTGTTCGGGTCTTGCGCCGTGATGCGGCAGGCAATCGCGCAGCCGCGCAGCTTGATGTCGAGCTGCGTATAGCCGAGCGGTTCGCCTGCGGCGATGCGAATTTGCTCGCGCACGAGGTCGATCCCGCTGATCGTCTCGGCAATCGGGTGATCGGTCTGGATGCGCGCCTTGAACACGGTGAAGAAGAACATCCCCGACTCATCCATGCCGAATTCGACCGTACCAATGCCGACGTAATCGAATAAGCGTGCCATTTCGATGGCGGCATCGCAGATACCGCGCCGCTGTTCTTCGGAGAGGCAGCAGGGCGCGGGCGACTCTTCGACCACGCGCATCCCGCCGAAGCGCAGCGAGCCTTCGCGTTCGCCCAGATGCACGATATTCCCGTGCTGATCGGCAAGGATTTGCACGAAGACCCGGTGCAGCGGCGGCGTTCCACCGTCCGACAATGTGCTGGTGATCTGGCTGCCGCGCTGCTGAATCCGTTCGACCACGCTGGCAGGCGGAGCCATCACGGCGATCCCGGCTTGCTCACACAAGCGCAGGAAAGCGGGTTCTTCGGCAAGAAAGCCGTAGCCGGGATGGATGCTGTCCGCGCCGACCTGCTGCGCTATGGCGAGGATTGCCGCACCGTCGTTGAAGTCCGTCCCCAATTCGACCACCTGATCGGCGAGGCGCACATGCAGCGATCCGCGATCAGCCGGTTGGTACAGGGCGACGGTCGCAATCCCCAGTTCGTGACAGGTGCGAATGATGCGCACCGCGATTTCGCCGCGATTGGCGATCAACATTTTCTTGAACATGGTCGCCTCCGTTATGCTGGCGAAATACCGTGCTTGCGGGTGACGTGTTTTTCGCGCTTTGACAGCGTGAGTTCCAGCCCGTGAATCAGCACGCGGCGGGTGTCGCGCGGCTGGATCACATCGTCGATCAGCCCGCGCGCGGCGGCGACATACGGATTGTTGAACTTGTTCTGGTAATCGTCCACCAGTTCCTTGCGCCGCGCGTTCGGATCAGCCGCATTCTTGACCTCGTTGCGGAACAGGATGTTGACCGCGCCTTCCGCGCCCATGACCGCGATTTCGGCGTTCGGGTAAGCGTACAGCAGATCGCCGCGCAAACCCTTGCTGCTCATGACACAGTACGCGCCGCCATAGCTCTTGCGCAGGATGATCATGAGTTTCGGAACGGTGGCTTCACTGTAGGCGTAGATCATGCGCGCGCCGTTGCGGATGATGCCGCCGTATTCCTGATCCTTGCCGGGCAGGAAGCCGGGGACATCTTGCAGGGTGATAATCGGCACGTTGTAGGCGTCGCAGATGCGGATGAAGTGCGCCGCCTTGATCGACGCCTTGATGTCGATGCAGCCCGCCAAGACGGAGGGCTGATTCGCCACGATCCCGACCGACCAACCGTTGAGCCGCGCAAAGCCGACGACCATGTTTTCTGCCCACAACTGATGCACTTCAAAGAAGCGTCCGTCGTCCACGATGCTGCCGATTACCTCGCGCACGTCGTAGGGCTTGTACGGGTCAACCGGGACGATTTGTTCGAGTTCCGGGCACAGCCGTGCCGCATCATCGACCGGCGGAATATACGGCGGGTCATCCTGATTGTTCGAAGGCAGATAGCTCAACAGCGTGCGGACTTTGTTCAAGCAGTCCTGATCATCCCCGGTCAGGAAGTGGCATACGCCGCTTTCCTGCGCGTGGATCGTGCCACCGCCGAGTTCTTCAAGGCTGACGTTTTCCTGCATGACCGATTTGACGACATCGGGACCCGTGATGAACATGTAGCTTTTTTCCGTCATAAAGACGAAATCGGTCAGGGCAGGGCTGTAGACCGCGCCGCCCGCGCAGGGACCCATGATCACGCTGATCTGCGGGATGACGCCGGAGGCTTCGCAGTTGGCGTCGAAGATGCGGGCGTATCCGCCGAGGCTGTCCACGCCTTCTTGAATGCGCGCACCGCCGGAATCGTTGAGCGCGATGAACGGGCAGCCGTATTCAAGCGACATGCGCATGACCTTGACGATCTTATTGGCGTGCATTTCGCCGAGCGACCCGCCCATGACGGACGCATCTTGCGCCGCCGCGCCCGCGTGCCGCCCGTTGATCAAGCCGAAGCCCGTGACCACGCCGTCGCCGTAGCGCGACTCTTTGCCGCCGAGATACGTCTCGAAGCGCGGCATGACCAGCGAATCAATTTCGCGGAACGTACCGGGGTCAAACAGCAGTTCCAGCCGTTCGCGGGCGGTCAGGCGACCTTTGGCGTGCTGCCCGTCGATGTCCTTGGGTGTCCCCTCGGAGATCGCCTTGCGCCGCTCCAAGTCCTGCACGTAAAAATTCATGTCTTTCGGGAGGTTTTCAGTCATGCTGAGTTTCCTTGTCTAGGGTGACCAGTGTGAGGACGTATTCGCCCTCCTGCCGCCACCAGCCTTTAGCGTGGCGTGCCTCGGTATAGGTCACGGAAAAAGGTGTCCAATCCAATGCAACCGGCGACTCAATCGGACAGCTCACCGCCCGGGCGTCGAGCGTCAACCCGGCGCGGATTGCCTTGAGTGCCGACTCTTTCGCGCTCCAGATGGCATTAATCAGGCGGTCACGGTCGCTGCTCAGATAGACCATTGCCTGCTCGCTGCCGGTAAAGTAATCATCGACAAAACCGGGAAAACGCGGCTCGATATGCTCGATGTCCACGCCGATTTCGCCGCCTTGCGCAACCGCCACGAGCGCCCGATCACCGGAATGGCTGATCGACAGGCTGTAGTGCGGGTATTCCGGGCAATAAGGTGAGCCGTCCGGGCGGTTGAAGATGCTGATCGCGTCGAGCGGCGTCTTGCCGCCGTTGATCGACTGGAGGAGGTTTTTTGCCGTCCAGCGACCGAGCAGCCAGTCACGACGGCGCTTGTCGGTTTTCAGGTGGGTGAAAATGTCGAATTCATAGCCGCTGAGTAAGCCTTCGGGCGGAACTCCACGCCGGAGATCGGGATGGTCATCAAGGGTTTGTGTAAGCCAGTGAATAATCATTCCGTGTTTTCCTTACTCAGTGCAGGGACAAGGCATACCGCCTTGTCCCCGTGTTCTTTACTCGAATTGCACCGTGCCGAGCAGGGCGACGGTCTTATAGCCCTTGAGCGACACGTAGACCGTACCGCTTTCCCCGACCACCAGCCCATTGAAAGCATCGCCGACCGTTTCGACCACGCCGTACAGCCGTTCGCTGCCGTCGGGTATTGCGTGTGCGGTCACGGCTTCGACCGCCATCGGCAGCGCCATCGCACCGTTGGTTTGAATTTGCCACACGCCTGCCGTCTGGAACAGCAGTTCGACCAAGCGCGGATTGAGCAGCGCGGCAGCGTCGGCGGGGAGGCTGTTCGGCGGCAGGTCGGCGCGCATGAGCGCCATTGTCACGTCGCCATCCACGCCCGCCGCTTCGATCACCTGATACGCATCCCCGTGAAAATAAACCTTATAGACCTGTTCCGCACTGATGTTCAGCATCGTGGGCGGCGTGAAGTTCAGCACGGGTTGATCGACGGGCTGCTTGCTCAGGCGTACCTGTGCCGTGAAGTGCAGCTTCTCTTGAATGCCCGCCTTCGATTCGCGCACGGAGCGCAGCGTCGTATAGGCGATCAAGTCACCGTCCGCGTTCGGGGTCAGACGCGCGCTCAGATAGAGCGTCGCGGGTTCCATGCGGTAGAACTTGAACGGCGCGCTGAATTCGGCGTTGGTGACTTCGATCACATGGTAATCCGGCGCGATCAAGCTGGCGAGTTCCGCGAAGGTCTCCAAGCCCATCACACCGGGGAGCAGCGGCGTCCCTTCAAGCGCGTGATCGTACAGGAAGGGCTGCGCGTTCGGGTCAAGTGTCGTTTCGACCTCGATCCCGCCGTAGACCTTCGCCGCTTTGACGTTCCCGACCATCAGCAGATTGCGACTGCGTGCCAGCGCGGTCAATTTTCCCGCATCCAGCCCACCATCGGCGTCCCACTCATCGACCAGTACGCCGAGCTTGCCGCCGACCACGATTTCGCTCTTGAAGCCGCCCGCCACGAGTTCGCGGCGCACGGTCGGGATACCGCTTTCCGGCGGCAGCATTTCGATCCCCGCCATTTCCATAATTTTCGGGATCGAGCCGCGCGTTGCCATGCCGATGCCGCCCCACGCCGTCCAGTCGATGGCGATGCCACGTGTGCCTTGCCGCCAGTTGCGGAAGCTGGAGCTGATCTTGCACAGCAAATCGTTCGCCGCGCTGTAATCGGTTTGACCGTTGTTGCCGAAGCGACCCGCGACCGAGCTAAAGGCGACCGTCGCGCCGATGGGCAGGTCTTGCGCCGCGTTGATCAGGCTGAAGAAACCGTCCGCTTTCACGTCGAAGACGAGGTCGAACTGCGCGGCGTCCTTCTCGGAGAGCGCACGGCTGATTTCCAGCCCGCCCGCGTGGACGAGCACGTCGATTCGCCCGTACTGCGCACGGATTTCATCGACCACCGCCGTCACCGCCGCGTTATCCAGCAGGTTGACACTGCGGTAGATCGCTGTGCCGCCCGCGTTCTGCACCGATTCGATGGCGCGCAGCGCGGCTTCATCACGCTCGATGCTCATCACGCGCTTGTCGATCATGACCGGGGTCGGGCGTTCGCCTGCCGCTTTCGCCTCGTCGATCAGTTTGGCTTTGAGCGCGTCCTTGTTCTCGCGGAACAGCTTGATGTTCGGATCGGCGGGGTTCGGCGTCTTGACTAGATCGAGCAGGTAGAACACGCCGCCGCTTGCTGCCGCCAGATCGCCGACAATCGCGCTGGTGATACCGCCTGCCGCGCCCGTGACCACGAACACGCTCGACTGATCCAGCACCATGCCGGGTTGACCATCGGCGGCGGGCTGCTCGATCAGCGTGACGGTGTAGCGCATTTCGTCACGGTAGCCGATTTCCACCACGCCGGGATCGACCAGTGTTTCGGCGATCAGCGTGTCCGCGAGTCCGGCGGTCTTGCGGCTGATCTCAAAATCGACCGCCTTGACCAGCACGTCGGGGCGTTCGCGCTTGTAGGCTTTGGTGAAGCCCGTCACCGCGCCGCCAAGCGGAGCAGTCGCGCCTTCCGCCGAATAGCCGTGCTGACCGCCGAGGCGTGTCGCGCTGACGAGGAATGTCCCCGCCGTGCTGATCGCGTCGTACAGCGTCCGCATGGTGATCGACAGGTTCTTCACGCGCTGGCGGTTGAGTTCGCGCCACAGCGCCAAGTCCATATCGTTCAGGTTCGGCTCGACGTCGAGCGCGGGCAGCCAGTACACGCCGTTGATCGCGCCCTGTGCCAGCCATTCGCCGAGCCGCGCTTGCAGCACGTCGGCGGGGGGCGCATCGTCAATGATGAGGACGGTTACGCCGCGCTTTTCGAGGCGGCTGACGAGCGCCTTGCCGACGCCGCCCTGATCGAGCACGACGATCACGCGGCTGGTTTCGTCCAACTGGATGCCGGTCGGCTTGCAGTAGTCGAGCGCCGGACGCAGGGATGCGGTGGGGACGCGGCGCGGCATTTTGTCCGCGTCCGCCACCGAGTATTGCAGTGCTGCCAAGCGCGGCGTGACAGTTTTGTCAGCGCTGTCCGCCGCTGGCTTAGGGTTTGTGGAAGTTGCCTCCGCCACCGAGGACGCCGCGAGGTCAGGGCGCATCGTTTTGACGAAACCGATGACCTTTGCCAGCGTGGGGTAATCGCGCAGCTTCATGTTTTCGATGCGCGGGATGTTGAACGCGGTGCGGATGGCAGCGAAGGTCTCCGCCTGCTTGACCGTATCAATGCCGAGGTCGGCTTCCATGTCGAGGTCGAGGTCGAGCATGTCGATGGGGTAGCCGGTCTGTTCGGCGACGATGGCAAGCACCTGTTCGCGGATCGGGTCGCCGGCGGAAACCGGCGCGGCGGCGGGAACACTGACCGTCACGAGGTCGGGACGCTGTGTCTTGACGAATTCGATGACCTTCGCCAGCGTCGGGTAGTCGCGCAGCTTCATGTTTTCGATGCGCGGGATGTTGAACGCGGTGCGAATGGCGGCGAACGTTTCCGCCTGCTTGACCGTATCAATGCCGAGATCGGCTTCCATGTCGAGGTCGAGGTCAAGCATCTCGGTCGGATAGCCGGTCTGCTCGGAGACAATCGCCATGACCTGCTCGGCGATGGCGTCGGCTGTGGGTGCGGTGCTCACCGGAGCGGTGACTACAGGCGCAGGTGCGACCGGCTGCGGCGCAGCTTGCGGCGCAGCTTGCGGCGCGGGAATTTCCACGCGGGTGATCGTCGGCGGTTCAACTGCCTTTGCTTTGCCGTTGCTCGGCGCGCCGTTACTCGGCGCAGGGACAATCGTCGGCTCAACGCGGACGGCGGGTGGCGTGTATACCGGTGCGCGGAACGCGGCGGGTGCAGGTGCGTAACCCGCATCGGCGCTGACGCTGGTGCGCACGACGGGACCTGTGCCTTGCTGCCAGTTCGACGGCGCAGGCTGACGGGTTGGCGTGCCCTCGGCGACGATTCGCAGTACGCGTTTTTCGACTTCGACCCGCGCGCTGCTGTAGCCGCTGATCTCGTCAAGCCACTGCTGGTAGCGCGGCGGGTTGTCGATGCGATCCAGCGAACCGGGGACACGGCGCGTCAGCGAGAAGGCGATTTGCGAGCCGAAGCCCGCCGCCAGATGCAGCGCGTAATTCACGGGGTAGCGTCCGCCCCGGCTGAAATTCAGCGTGCCGAGGTCGGGGTCAACTTCCTTGTAGTTGGGGATCGGCGGGACGATGCCGTATTCCAGAATCTTGGCGGCGATCACGTCTTCGATGCCGACGCCCATCGGATGCCCGGTGAAGCCCTTCGTATTGGCGACGACGATGCTGTTGGCGGCTTCGCCGAAGGTCTTGCGCAGCGCGATCACTTCGGCGGCGGCGCTGCCACCGCGTGCGGGGGTGAACGTCTCGTGCGACATGAAGACCAACTGCTCCGCCATCGCGTAGCGGTTGATCCCGAAGCGGCGCTCGGCGGCAGTGACGAGGTTCTCCATGATCATCGAGATGTGATCCACGTCCAACCGTGAGCCGTGATAGGCGCTGTTGCTGGTCTCGGTGGACAGCACTTCGACGATCCCGCGCATCCCGCGTTCGCGGGCGGCGTCTTCCGCTTCGACGACGAGCGCGCACGCGCCCATGCCGAGCAGTGTCCCATGACGGCGGCGGTCAAAGGGCAGGGCGGCTTCATCCACGCGATCATCGGTGGCAGCCGCGCCAAGCGACAGGAAACCGGAGCCAATCCATTCCATCAGATGTTCGTCGGTCACGTCGTCGGCGGCGATCACGATCACACGGCGGGCACGCCCGGAACGAATCCAATCTTCTGCCAATGCAATCGCCTGTGTGGTGCTGGCGCACGCCGCATTGACGTGGGTATTCGCGCCGCGCGCGCCGATATACTGCGCGAACTGGCTGTGACCCATCGCCAGAATACGGAAGATGAAGCGGCGGTCAAATTCATACGGATCGCGCGTCAGTTCGTCGTTGATTGCGTCGATGTGGCGCATGATCTCGCGGAGCGTCTTGGGGTCGTCGGTGCGTGCGCGGAGCTGTTCCAGCAGTTCCAACTGTTCCATGCGGTTGCGATAGTCGAAGTAACGGGTGAATTCTTGCACGAAGCGGTCGCCGCCGGGGAAGGCACTGGCGAAAATGACGCCCGTTTCATCGCGCAGGCTGGCAGGCAGCACCCAGCGATCCGGCAGGTACTTGCCAGTTGAGGTCTTGCGATAGGTTTGCACCAGCGGGATACCCGCTTCGCGCAGCGCGTCCAAACCCGCCGCCATCGCCAACTGCGTGGTGATGTCGAGCGCGTCGATCAGGTCACGCGGGACGCCGTACTCTTCTTCAAGATCGAACGAGCCGCCGCGACCCGCCAAGCGGATCACTTCGTCGGGACTGTTGATGGTCTCGAAATGCCCGCTGCCATCTTCGCCCTTGACCAGCCGCGTGATGCGCTTGTCGAGCATGGCTTTGCGGAAGCGTTCCGGGATGAGATCGACAAACTGTTCGCCGCGCAAAATCCGCAGCGCGTTGTCTTCCGCCATGATCGGCTTATCAGCGCCGGGCAAACCCAAGCCCGTCCCGCTGATGATGACCGACCCGGTCGGCGGATCGTTACGGTCATAGCGGCGCGGTTGATTCCCGGTTTGCTGGAGGGCTTGCGCAAGCAGTTGACCGAGCGCGTCCAGCGAGGGATTAGGCGAATTGGTCGGTTGTTGGGTCATTGTTACCACCTGTGTTGGTTGGGGCGCAGAAACGGTCGCCGGGGCGACTCGTTCCACCGGGGCGGTGTAATAGCCCGCCGCGTACAGCCCGCAGATTGCTTGATTGAAGCTCGGCAGTTCCCCGTTCTTGGGATGATTGGTCATTAGCGCGATCACGCCGTCCTTGCCGGAGAACACATCTTCGGCAAAGCCACGCAGTGCGCGCTTCGGTCCGACTTCGACGAACGTCCGCACGCCATAATCGTAGAGCGTTTGCAGTTCCGCGACCCACTGCACCGGAGACGCGATTTGCAGTTGGAGCAGGTCTTTGATCGACTCGACATCCGTCGGGTAGAAATCGCCCGTGACGTTGGAGAGGATCGGCAGGTGCGGCGGCTGAATGTCTAGGCGATTCAGCACAGCGCGTAGGGGGTCGCTTGCAGGGGCGACGATGCTCGTGTGGAAGGCGTGGCTCACGGGGAGCAGCAGCGTTTGATAGCCCATCTGGTCGAACTTGGCGACGGCGGCTTCGACGGCAGCGCTGTTTCCGCCGATCACACACTGGCTGGCGCTGTTGATGTTCGCCGGCACGACATAGCCGTCAATTTCTTTCAGCGTCGCTTCGATCACATCGTAGGGGGCGATGACCGCTGCCATTTTGCCGTTATCGCCCACGCTGACCTTGCTCATCTCGCTGCCGCGCGCGGCGGCGGCTTCGAGTGCGTGCGCGAAGGGCATAATGCCGGAGGCGATCAACGCGGCGTATTCGCCGAGCGAGTGACCGAGGACGACATCTGCCTCAAAACCGTAGCTGCGCAGCAGGGCATAGATCGCCGTATCGAGCGTGAGCATGGCGGGCTGCGTGATCGCTGTCTGCATGAGATCGATTTCCGACTGCATCATCGCGGCTTTGTCGTCGGTATCCACGAAGATGTAGCTCGTGAGCGGCTTGCCCAAGATCGGCGTCATGACCGCGTCGGCGTCCGCGAACACCTGCTTCACGACCGGCGAGATCGCCGCAAGCTCGCGTCCCATGTTGACATATTGGCTGCCCTGACCGGGGAACATAAAGGCGAGCTTGCCCGGTTTTGCGCCGCTGCCCCGGAAAATCCCCTGTGCCGTGAACGGCTTCCACGCCTGCGGGCTGTCGAAACCGGCGGCTTTCTGCGCCGTGTGCAGACGTGCCAGCAATTCGTCGTGATTGCCATAGTCGATAACGAGACGTTCTTTTGCGCTGAGGTCGGCGGCTTTCGGGAAGGCGAACGGTGGCATCCAACCGGATTCGACGCGTTTGGTTACGTCGGCGAGTTTGTCGCCGAGTTCCTTCGGCGTGTTCGCGCCGATAGCAAGAATGCCGCGCACGGGCGCGTCGGGTCGTGCTGCCGGAACAGGGGCGGCATTGATCGGCGTTGTAGGTTGGCTTGGCGTCTGCGGGATGCTCACGCCGCTGTACTGCTTCGTCGGCTTGAGCAAACCGGGGATGTGTTCTTCCATCACGACGTGGAAGTTCGTGCCGCCGAAACCGTAGGCGCTGACGCCTGCACGGCGCGGCGTGCCGTTGGCTTTCCACTCGCGCGGCTCGTGGATCAGGTTAAACGGCGATTGGCTGAAGTCGATGTTCGGGTTGGGCTTGCGCGCGTTGAGTGTCGGCGGCAGCACCTTGTGATACAGCGCCATCGTCGCCTTGAGCAAACCTGCCGCGCCTGCGCCCGCCTTCAAGTGACCGATGTTACTCTTGGCAGACCCCAAGCCGATGCTGTGCTTCTTCGCGCCGCCGAAAATCTTGGTCAGGCTTTCGACTTCGACCACATCGCCGACGCGTGTGCTCGTGCCGTGCGCTTCGACCATGCCCGCCGATGCCGGATCGAGTCCGGCGCTTTCCCATGCACGGCTGATCGCCAAAATCTGCCCGACGGGGTTCGGCGCGGTGATGCCTTTGCCCTTACCATCGCTTGACCCGGCGACGCCGCGAATGACCGCGTAAATCTTGTCGCCGTTCCGTTCGGCGTCTTCCAGCCGCTTGAGCAGGAAGGCGGCAGAGCCTTCACCCATGACGAACCCGTCCGCGCCATCTCCGAACGGACGACTGCCCGTCGCGCTCAGCGCGCCGATCTTGCAGAACTTGACGAATGTCGAAACACCCATGTTGCGATCCACGCCGCCGGTCAGCACCGCATCGACCTGATGCTCGGTCAGCATTTCGATGGCAGTGGAGAGCGCCGCGAGACTGCCCGCGCACGCCGCATCGGTGATAAAGTTCGGTCCACGCAGATCAAGCACGTTGGCGACGCGCCCGGAGACGATGTTCGGCAGTTCACCGGGCATCGAGTCTTCGGTCACCGGGGGCATCACGCCGTCGAGGATTTCATGCCAGCGATCCATGATCGCTTGGCGCACGCTGGCGGGGAGCTGGTTGTACTCGGTGACCTGTTCGAGCGCGCGGGCGTATTCGGGAAAGGCGATGCGCAGATGAGTCAGGTAGTGGAGTTCCCCGCCCATCGCCGTGCCGATGATGACCGCCGTGCGATCCGTATCCAGCGGGCGCTGCGGATAGCCGTAGTCGGCGAGCGCGTCGGCGGCAATCGTCACCGCCCACTGCTGCCCTTGATCCATCGCGGCGGCAACCTTCGGCGGCATTCTGAAGCGCTTCCAGTCAAATTCAAAGCCCCGCACCCAACCGCCGATCTTGGTGTAGGTCTTGTCCGGCGCTTTGGGATCAGGATCAAAGTAGTCTTGCACGCGCCACCGTTCCGGCGGTACATCTGAGATGCTGTATCGTCCGCTGACGATATTCTGCCAGAAGTCCGCCGCGCTGGGAGCATCGGGCAAAATCGCCCCGACTCCCACAATAGCGACAGCTCGGCTTGCCGAATCGATCATCTGCTCCCCCTACACTGCAAATGCCGCATTCAGGTTCGTCGCGGCGATGTCCATATCTTCGAGCAAACCCGCCTGCGCCGCGTAAATCGCGGGAAGGTTGAGCGAATTGCCGAGATTCGGGTCGGTTTGTCCCGCGCCCATCGTCCAACCTAAACCCTCTGCCGCGATCTTGAGCGCTGCCTGTCGTCCGTAGACACGGCTGAGCGCCTGCCGCGTCGGGACATCCAGCGGGATGGCTTCAGTCGCCTGATCGACCACACGCTCGGCGAACACGGCGGCGGTTTCCGCCCACGCGATCAACTCGCCGATGCGGAACAGGATATGCTGCTGGCGGGTGAGGCGGTCAAGGCGGCAGCGTTCCAACACGACGTTGAGCGCACGCAGCGCCAGCGCGGCATAGTTCGCGCCGTTGTGCGGCTGCTTTTGATGCAGCGCGTCGAGGCGGTTCGCCCAGTCGCCGTAGTACGCGCCGCGCGTCTTGAGGTGCTGCTGCCAGCGGTCGCGGGCGATGGTCATTTCCATGATTTCCGACGTGCCTTCGTAGATCGTCGTGATGCGCACGTCGCGCTTGATCTTCTCGACCATGTACTCTTTGGTGTAGCCGTAGCCGCCGAGCGCCTGAATCGAGTCTTCGGCGGCTTTGTTGCCCGCCTCGGTCGAGATGTACTTGGCGACTGCGCCTTCGGTCTGCAAGCCAATTTCGCCGTTGTCCAGCCGATCCGCCACCCATTCGATGTAGCTGCGTCCGGCTTCGAGCCGCGCCGCGTTGGGGACGATCAGCTTGTGGGTGTAGCCCTGCTTCTGGCTGAGCGGTTCGCCGCCCTGAATGCGTTCCTGCGAGTAGCGGATAGCGCGCTTGAGTGCTTCCCAACCCGCGCCCATGCCGAATGCGCCGACCATCAAGCGGGTGTAGCCGAAGACCGCCGCCGCCTGCACCAGCCCCTGACCCTCGACACAGCCAAGCAGACGTTCCGCCGGGACATACACATCTTCGAGGAACAGCGCTGCGGTGCTGCTGGCGCGGATGCCGTGCTTATCTTCGGGCTTACCACAGGTAAAGCCGGGAGCGTCTTTTTCGACTACGAACCATGACGGTCCGTTCGGCGCGAGGGCGAGGATCGTGTAGATGTCGGCTTGACCGCCGTTGCTGATCCACTGCTTGCGCCCGCTGATCTTGTAGCCGACGACCGTGCCGTTTTCCTCGACGGGAACGGCTTTGGTGGACATGGCGGCGAGGTCGCTGCCCGCGCCCGGTTCGGTCGCGCCGTAGCCGACGAGCAGCGACTCGTTGGCGATCTTGCTCATCCAGAAATGTTTTTGCTCCGGCGTGCCGCCGACGGTGATTGGGTCTGATCCCAAGAACGTGGCGAGGACGCCGGTAGCGATCCCCAAATCAATTGACGCCATCAATTCGGAAACGCGGTAAATGTCATATGCGCCGCCGCCCAGACCGTCGTCTGCTTCGTCGATGAACATCAGGTGCAGCCCAAGCTGACTTGGGTCGTACAGTTCAGCCAGTACTTCGCGCGGGAACTCGTCTTTGTGGTCTAGCTCGCGTAGATATTCCGGTGTTAATTTCTTGTCGGCGTACTTACGAAGCGTGTCCAAGATCATGTCTCGCGTGTCATTATCCAAGCGCGGCATCTTGACCCCTCAATCTTTGAGATACGTGCTGTTACACACGCATCTTAACGATTAGACGGTTATCCTTTGCAGTTATGAATGTAATGGAATCGCCAGTGATTTATACTCATGGTTGTGAAAATAGTCACGAGAAGATGTGTAAATGATGAGTGATTGTCAGGCGAGATAAACCTAGGGCGCAGGATACTGCGCCCTAGCATGATGTCACGCTCGCCGGAGGTGTTTTTCAGGCTTTTTCGGGGATGCGGCTCATGGCGTATTCCGCCATCGCAGCGATGGTCAAACTGGGGTTGACGCCGGGATTGCCGGGCATGATCGACCCGTCGATCACGTACAAACCGGGGTAGTTGTGAATCTGGCAGGTCGCATCGACGACGCCGTCATGCGCGTCACGCCCGAACGGGCAGCCGCCGAGGATGTGCGCGGTGATCGGGATGTTGAACAGACCTTCGTTGATCGAACCGAGCGCCACGCCGTTGGTCTTGTCGCCAAATGTCTTTGTCACCTGATGCCCGATGTCGATCTTGGTCGGGATGCTCTTTTCGGCGTCTGCTTCGGAGACGAGATTCTTCAAGAAGAACGTGAACAGGCTGCGACCACGCTTGACGCGGATGTAATTATCCTTGTGCTGCATCACCAGCATGATCGTCGTACGCTGCGCCCAACCGGGCAGGGCATGAGTCTTGGCGAAATCTGCCGGATGCGTGACGATGTCCTTGACCGACCGCACGATGCGCTGGAGGATCGTCCCGTCGTTGATCATCGGACCGGACAGGTAGCGCATCAGTGATGACCCCGCCGGGTAGCGTACAGGTT
>JACSRG010000592.1 GCA_014879865.1 Anaerolinea sp. | reverse complement strand
GCGGACATCAAGCAGGCGGTGAGCAGCGGTTTCTCGGCAGAGAATATGCACCGCGTGCTGGACGAGGTTTACGGTCCGACACTCAAAGCGATCCGGTCGCTGCCCATGCCCGTGATCGCGGCGGTCGATGGTTTCGCCGCCGGGATCGGCTGTGATATGGCGCTGGCGTGCGATCTCCGCCTCGTCAGCGAACGCGGACGCTTCGCGGAGTTGTTCATCCGCGTGGGCTTGATCCCCGACGGCGGCGGGACGTATCTGCTGCCGCGCATCGTCGGCTTGGGGCGGGCGCTCGAAATGATGTTCACCGGCATGGATGTGGACGCCGCCGAAGCCTATCGCGTCGGCTTGGCGAACCGTGTATTCCCGGTCGAAGGCTTCATGGATCAGGTCATGGCATACGCCGAAAACATCAGCCGCCAGTCGCCGCTAGCGCTTCAGCGCGGAAAAGCCGCCATGCTGGCATCGCTCAACAGCAGCTATGAGGATGCGCTCAAACGCGAACACGAGAATCAGCGGGCGATCTTCAGTTCGGAAGATGGCTTGGAAGGCTTCATGGCGTTCGCCCAGAAGCGCGCCCCGGAGTGGAAAGGGCGCTAGTCGCGCTTGTGCCAGTGACAAATGCCTGCCGGGTTGTGAAATCTATCACTTGACGCGCCTTCGCGAAACTTGCACTCTATAGAGAGTGCATAAAAGCGCGAGGGCGCATATGTCCGCCTCCCCCCGTTTCACCGTTGCTGCCGTCCCCCGATACCGGATGGGCACGCTTGACTTCTTCCATTACCTCCCACCGCGCCCGGTGATTCACGGCTTGATCGAAGTCGATATCACCGACGTTCTGCGCACCATCCACGACTATGAAGCCCGCACCGGAGAAGACATTTCCTTCGTAGCCTTCACTGCCTACTGCCTCGCCCGCGCTATCGAAGCGGATAAGGCGGTCGGCGCGTTCCGCGTTGGGCGCAAGCTGATCATCTACGACGACATCGACGTGAATGTCATGGTCGAGCGCGAGGTAGATGGTCACAAGGTCGTCGGCAATCATATCCTCCGGGCGGCGAACCGGAAGGGCGTGCCGGAGATGTGTGCCGAAATTCGTACAGCGCAGACGCAGTCGGTGCGCAAGACGCGCAGCATCAACATGATGCGCTGGTACGCGCGCTTGCCCGGTTTCGTCCGCGCGCTCATGCTGCGCTACCTGCAAAGTCACACGCATCTGTGGAAAGAACTCGGCGGTACGACGGGGATCACCTCGGTGGGGATGTTCGGCGAAGGAGCGGGTTGGGGCATCCCGATGGCGCTTGTCGGGCTGATGCTCACGCTCGGCGGCATCGGCAAGAAGCCCGGCATCGTGGAGGAGCGCATCGAAATCCGCGACTATCTGTGTATCACTGTCAGCTTCGATCACACCATCACCGATGGCGCGCCGGCAGCCCGTTTCGTTAATCGATTACAGGCGCTCGTCGAAAGCGGCGCGGGGCTGGAATTTTGCCATCCCGCCAGAAAGGACTAATGCTTCAGTTCGATCACTAGACTTTTGTGCGTAGTCATCATAAACGGGTTGTGAAAGTTCGTACACAGTGTACGAAGAATTAGAGAGAACTTTCACAATTATGCGGTTCACTTTCACATGTGATTTTTCGTACAATAACTAATGTCTGCTGTTTTAACCTGCCCATAATACAGCCAACAGAACTAGCTCTAGGAGCCAGCGATGACTTTTTCTTTAACCGATGCAGTCGAGATTACGAAACCTCTTACGCCAGAATACTCGGAGATTCTGACATCGGAGGCGCAGGCGTTTCTCGCCAAGCTCGCGCGGGCGTTCGGCGAGCGGCGTAAGGAGCTGCTGCATAACCGTGTCATCCGGCAGGCGGAGATCGACGCGGGCAAACTGCCTGATTTCCTGCCGGAAACAGAAGCGATCCGCATGGGCGACTGGCAGGTCGCGCCCATTCCGCCGGATTTGCAGGATCGGCGGGTCGAAATCACGGGACCGACCGACCGCAAGATGGTGATCAACGCGCTCAACAGCGGCGCGAAGGTCTTCATGGCGGATTTCGAGGACTCGAACGCTCCGACGTGGGACAACCTGCTGCAAGGGCAGATCAACTTGCGCGATGCGATTCGCCGCACGATCACGTTCACCAATGAAGCGGGCAAGCTCTACCGCCTGAACGAGCAGACGGCAGTGCTGATGGTGCGTCCGCGTGGCTGGCATCTGGTCGAAAAGCATTTCGTGGTCGATGGCGAACCGATGTCGGGCAGCCTGTTCGATTTCGGCTTGTACTTCTTCCACAACGCACTGGAACTGCTCAAACGCGGGTCGGGTCCGTACTTCTATCTGCCGAAGCTGGAAAGTCACCTTGAGGCGCGGCTGTGGAATGACGTGTTCAACTTCGCGCAGGATGAACTGGGCATCGCACGCGGTACGATCCGCGCGACGGTGTTGATCGAGACGATCCTCGGCACGTTCGAGGCAGAGGAAATCCTGTACGAACTGCGCGATCATTCCGCCGGACTCAACTGCGGGCGGTGGGACTACATCTTCAGCTACATCAAGAAGTTCTGCAATAAGCCCGACTTTGTGCTGCCGGATCGCGCGCAGGTCAGCATGACCGTGCCCTTCATGCACGAATACAGCCAGTACGTGATCAAAGTCTGCCACCGGCGCGGAATCCACGCGATGGGCGGCATGGCGGCGCAAATCCCGATCAAGAATGACCCCGAAGCCAACGATCAGGCGCTCGCCAAAGTGCGCGCCGACAAACTGCGCGAAGTGCAGGACGGTCACGATGGGACATGGGTCGCGCATCCGGGTCTCGTGACGACCGCCTACGAAGTCTTCGACCGGTACATGCCGCAGCCCAACCAGATCAGCCGCCAGCGCGACGACGTGAATCCGACGGCGGCGACGCTCCTCAAGCCGAACGAAGGCACGATCACCGCGCGCGGGGTGAAGTGGAATCTGCGCGTGGGCATCCAGTATCTTGAGGCATGGCTCGGCGGAAATGGCTGTGTGCCGCTCTACAACCTGATGGAAGACGCCGCGACGGCGGAAATCAGCCGCAGTCAAGTCTGGCAGTGGCTTCAACACGGGGTGACGTTGGAGGATGGTCGTAAGGTGACTCCGGCGTTGTTCGACCAGTTGTTTGAAGAAGAAATGGAATCGATCCGCGAGGAAGTTGGCGCGGCACGCTTCGACACCGGGCATTTCCAGACCGCCGGTGACTTATTCCGCGAAATGATCCGCAAGCCCACGTTTACCGAGTTTCTGACCCTACCCGCTTACGAGTACCTGTGATCTAGAGGAGTAATTGAGAATGTCGCACACCAGCCCGAGTCAACTGAAGCAGTACTGGAAGAACAACGAACGTTGGGCGGGCATCGTCCGTCCTTACTCGCCGGAAGATGTCCTCAAGCTGCGCGGCAGCGTCAAGATCGAGTACACGCTGGCGCGGATGGGCGCGGAACGCCTGTGGACGATGCTCAAGAACGAACCGTATGTCAACACGCTCGGCGCGATGACAGGTAACCAAGCGGTGCAGATGGCGCAGGCGGGCTTGAAGGCGATTTACGTCAGCGGGTGGCAGACCGCCGCCGACGCGAACGTGTCCGGGCAGATGTACCCGGATCAAAGTCTGTATCCGGTCAACAGCGTGCCGGAACTGGGACGGCGCATCAACCGCGCTCTGACGCGCGCCGATCAAATCCAGCACATGGAAGGAACGGGCGATCTCGATTATTTCCTGCCGCTGGTGGCGGATGCTGAAGCGGGTTTCGGCGGCAACCTGAACGCTTATGAACTGATGAAGGACATGATCGACGCCGGGATCGCGGGTGTGCACTTCGAGGATCAACTGTCGTCCGCCAAAAAGTGCGGTCATATGGGCGGTAAAGTCCTCGTGCCGACGCAGGAAGCGATCAATAAGCTGGTGGCGGCGCGTCTTGCCGCCGATGTGATGGATGTGCCCGCGCTGATCATCGCCCGCACGGATGCGGACGCCGCGACGCTCATCACCAGCGACATCGACGACCGCGACAAAGTGTTCTTAACCGGCGAACGCACCTATGAAGGCTTCTACGGCGTGCGGCATGGGCTGCCCTCGGCAATCGCGCGCGGGCTGGCGTATGCGCCGTACAGCGATATGGTGTGGTGCGAAACTTCGCATCCCGATCTGGAAGAAGCGCGGCAGTTCGCCGAGGCGATCCACGAGAAGTTCCCCGGCAAGATGCTGATGTACAACTGCTCGCCGTCCTTCAACTGGAGTCGCAACCTCGACGCCGGGACGATTGCCAAGTTCCAGCGCGAACTGGGCGCGATGGGCTACAAGTTCCAATTCATTACGCTGGCGGGCTTCCACTCGCTCAACCTGAGCATGTTCGAGCTGGCGATTGGCTACCGTTCCGAGGGCATGACCGCTTACTCGCGCCTGCAAGACCGCGAATTCGAACTGGCGCACACCGACGGTTACAAGGCGGTCAAGCACCAGACCTTCGTGGGGGTGGGCTATTTCGATGCGGTGCAGCAGGTGATCATGCAGGGGCATTCGTCCACGACGGCGCTGCATGGTTCGACGGAAGAAGAGCAGTTTATCGAAGCGACGGAAACGCCGCAGGTGTAAGCACCAAGATAACGAACCCCCCTCCTGTCCAAGCTCCGCTTGGCACCTCCCCCGAATTCGGGGGAGGGGTCGGGGGTGGGGTTACAAAGCCCCTACGTGAACGAGTGTTGGTTA
>JACSRG010000567.1 GCA_014879865.1 Anaerolinea sp. | reverse complement strand
AAGGAGCACCCATGCCCCGCTACGTTCAGCTAGACGACATCCGGCAGGAGTTTTTGGAGCGCGTGTTTCGCGTTGTGTGGTGCAGCGCCGCCACCGTCGATTCGCACGGTCGCCCACGTTCGCGCATCCTGCATCCCTACTGGGAAGCCGACGCAAACGGCGGCTTGATCGGTTGGATCGCCACCGTGCCGACCTCGCCGAAAGCCAAACACCTCGCGGCGAAGCCGTATATGTCGCTGGCATACGTCGCAGAGATGAACAAGCCGGTCTATGCGGAATGTCGCGCCGAATGGGTCGATGATCTCGCGGTCAAGCAGCGCGTGCATGACCTGTTCCTGAACGCGCCCGCGCCGATGGGCTACGACACCGTGCCGATCTTCGGCGGCATCGACAGCCCGCGCTACGGTATCCTCAAGCTGACGCCGTATCAGGTCGAAGTCTCGACCTTTCCCGGCGAACACACCGTGTGGCGCGCGGATCGAACATAACGCGGATTTGCTGGCGACATTAGCGACCAAACACATCACCCGAAGATCACGTACTGCTTCAAAAACGCCAGCACCTTCGTGTAGTAGTCTTCGATGGTTTCCGGCTTGCGCCACCCGTGACCCTCGCCCGCGTAGACGTGATACTCGTGCGGCACGCCGCGCTTACGCAGCGCCTTGACGATGCTTTCCGCCTGCGAGATCGGCACGACGTTGTCCTGATCGCCGTGAAACAACAGCACCGGGTCGCTGATCTTGTCGGCGTGAAACAGCGGCGACCGTTCGCGGTACAGGTCGGCGGCGTCCGGCAGTTCGCCGACCAAGCCGTCACTGTAGCGTTCCTCGAACTTGTGCGTGTCCAGTGCCGTCGTGAACTGATCCGCTACCGCATACGAGGCAATCGCCGCGCGGTAGAAGCCCGGTTTCTTGACCAGCGAGTACAGCGCCGTGAATCCGCCCGCGCTGCCGCCCTTGATCACAATCCGGCGCGGGTCAGCCAGCCCCCGCGTGACCAAGCGCTGCGCCATGTTCGCGCTGTCATCCACGTCATAGATGCCCCACGCGCCGCGCAGTTTGTTCATGTAGTCTTTGCCGTAGCCCGTCGAGCCACGATGATTGACCGCCAGATACGCGATTCCCCGCGTGGCGAAGAACTGCGCGTCGAGGTTGAATTCCGCTCGCGCCTGACTCGTCGGACCGCCATGCACGTAGACGATCAGCGGCGGCGCGCCCGTCGGATCGACGTACTGGTCGCTGGTCGGCGGGTAGTACAGCCCATAGATTTGTTCGCCGTCGTCCGCCGTGAACGTCATTGGCTGCGCGACGGATAGCCCGGTCAGGTTTTCGGTGCTGCTGCGCGCGCGGATCGTCACTTCGCCCGGCGCATCCACGATCACGGTGATCCCCGGTGCGTCGTAGTTGGCGAGTGTCTGCGGGAAAGCATCGCTCATGCTGCCCAAGCTGAGTACGCGCTGTGGGATGGTGCTGGACGCGCCGAGCAGGGCTATCGTGCCGTTGTGCGACACGCTGACCTGTTCGAGCAGGGTATAGGCATCGAAGGCGTGCAGACGTTCGTGCTTGCCCGTCCGCAGATCGACGCGCCATAGGCTGAAGACGCCGTTTTCGCCCCGGCGGTAAATCAACGCACGAGCGTCCGGCGTCCATGCGTAGACGCGCAGCCCTTGAATCCAGCCCGGCGCGCCGTGATCGGCAAGGGCGTCGGTGATCTGCTTGTGTTCCCCGCTGCTAAAGTCGTAGACGTACACTTGATTCCAGCCGGTCGCGTCGCTGATGTACGCCAACCGCTTGCCATCCGGCGAGAACTGTGGTTGGAAGACGCTCACCGTCTCGCCCCCGACCAGCGTTTCGATCATCGCCGCGTAGGGCGCGCCTGTGTGATCGCGATCCACATGCGCCAACCGGAGCTGCGTGCCATCCCACGGCATGAGCGGATGATCCCACGCGATATAGGCGATCTTCCCGCCGTCGGGACTCCATGTCGGCTGCATGACGAAATCCGTGCCGAATGCCAGCTTGCGCGGGAACTGTTCGCCCGCCGTATCGACCAGCGCCAGTCCATCGACGCCTTCATACGACAGCACATAGACGATCCATTTGCCGTCGGGACTCACCGACGGGGCGGCAGATCCGCCGAACGCCGGAGTGATCGCCCGCGCCGCGCCGCCGCTCAACGCCTGCCGCCACAGCCGACCGTCTGCGCTGAAATAGACGTACCCGCCGTGAACGGTGAACTCGCCGCCGCCGTAGCCGACGCGCCCGCGCACCGCCATCCCCGGCTCGGTCAGTTCGCGCGGCGCTTGACCGTCGATCTGCGCCACGAGCAGCGCTTGCCCGCCGCGCGTCTCCGACCAGACCAGCGTGTCGCCGTCCCATTGAACATCGTTGAACCGTCGCGCCGCCCCCATCAGCTTAGGGCTGATCGGGCTGTTCCATGTGCCATACATGCGTTTTTGTTTAGGTGTCATCATCCGCTGTCTCGATTGTTTCGCGATCTTTATTGTACTGTGAAGTTGAGACTCTTGATCTTGTGTGGGGAACAAAAAAACGCCCCTCGGTCGGAGGAGCGTCGGATTGTTTATGTGGGGCGTAAGAAGGGTTTTTTAAAGAAGGATGTTTTTGCTGCCCCACATCCTATTTCGCTGTACACCCATAGCATATGAGATTCATTCTCAGAAGTCAAACGCGTTTTTCGCCTAATTTTGTTTGTCGAGTTCGTGCATTTTTGAATTATCGTTAGTCCACAAAAGCGCAAACAGAACAGGTGTTTGTTAAATATATATGAAATTTTCGTGAAAGCGTTTTCAGCCAATTCTCATGATCGAGAAAGGCTTAAGAATGAATGCGACCAAGACGGCGCATCGATGAAATTCTGAATGAGCTTACGAAAGCGAAGTGGACAAAGTTTGTATAAATTGCACAGGGATATTGCGGTGAGAGGAAACAGAAGGTAGGGTTGCGCGATGATGTTTCAATTCGCACATGCTCCCATTTAAACACATCCGACGCCGTCACTCATCCGCCCAAAGGCGGATTTTTTGCCCTAGCCATGTTTCCAGCAGGGGCAGAACAAGATGCCCTACCCCAAAAGCCCTTATTCGACGACGGTGATCACGTCCGAAACCGACTTTTTCTTGATGTCCGGCACAACTGCTTCCGGGGCGGGATAGCCGACCGGGATCAGCACGAACGGGCGCTCGTTCTCCGGGCGGTGCAGGATTTCGGTCAAGAAGCCCATCGGGCTGGGCGTGTGCGTCAGCGTCGCCAAGCCCGCGAGGTGCAAACTGGTCAGCAGCATCCCGACGGCGATCCCCACCGATTCTGTTACATAGTAATGCTTGCGCTTGCTCCCATCGGGATTCAGCCCGTAAGTCTGGCTGAAGACGATGATCAGGTACGGCGCGTCTTCCAAGTGCGGTTTGTGCCAGTCCGTATTGAGCGGCGCAAGGGTATTCACCCATTCCTGCGGCATACGCCATGTGTAGTTCTCGCGTTCCTCGGCTTCGGCAGCCTCCCGAATCTGGCGTTTGATTTCAGCATTCTTGACGACGACGAATGACCACGGCTGCTGGTTCGCCCCCGACGGCGCAGTGCTCGCCACCGCGACGGCGTTTTCGATCAACTCGAATGGAACGGGGTCGCGCGCGAACTGCCGGACTGTGCGCCGCGTCTGCATTTGCTCAAGAAACTGGCGTGACCGTGCGGACTGCTCCTCAGGCGGCAGCCGGTTAAAGTCCAAGGGGAGCATATTGATCGTCATGGGCGAAATCATCTCGGAATATTGCGTTCGCTACAGTATATCGTAAGTTCCGCGTACGCCAGATTTACATCGCATGAGACATGGGGCGGTCAGGTCACCGCCCCACAATGGAAGGTTAATGAATGGTGAATTTATAAAACAGGCGCATACGGTTGGCGCGGGACGTACTTGCCGCTGCCGTTGACGCCATGCCAACCCGACTCGTCCAGCAGGCAGATGCCGCGCTGGTAGACGATCACCGGCACACCCTGCACTTCCGTCCCTTCGAACAGGTTGTAGTCGCAGCGCATGTGATGCGTCTTCGCGCTGATGGTATGTGTCTTGTTCGGATCCCACACGACGATGTCCGCATCCGAACCGACGGCAATTGTGCCTTTCTTCGGGTACATGCCGAAGACGCGCGCCGGGTTGGTGCAGTTGAGTTCGACGAAACGCTGCGGCGACAGTCGTCCGCCGTTGACGCCCGCGTGCCACATCATCACCATGCGATCTTCGATGGCGGGCAGTCCATTGGGGATTTTGGCGAAGTTCCCCTTGCCCAGTTCCTTGCCGGGACGGCGATAGGTCGGGTCTTGCGCTTCGTATTCCGCCCAACTGCCGCCGTTGTGCGCCGCTGCCCATTCGCGCCAAGGACCAACGCCGCCTTCAAACCAGAAATCGCAGTGATCGGTGCTGACGACTTGCAGTGTGCCATCTTTGACTGCGCCCCACAGCACTTGCTGATCGTGCGTCGTGCGAATCGGCGGCGAACACACGTACTTCGAGCCATGAAAATCGGGCTGCGCGAGGTGATCGTCGACGGTCATGAAGAAGTACTGCACACAGGTTTCGCCCATGACCGGGTAGCCGAGCTTGCGCCCGCGCCGCAGCGCCTCGACCGCGCCTTCGTTAGTCATGTGGACGACGTAGAGCGAGCAGCCGCTCAAGCCGGACATCATCACCGCGCGGTTGGTCGCCTCGGCTTCGACTTCCGCCGGACGCGAAG
>JACSRG010000646.1 GCA_014879865.1 Anaerolinea sp. | reverse complement strand
AATCGTGAGAATTGTAGGGACGCCCAATGGGGCGTCCTCCGCGTACAAAAGATCGGACGCGCCGTTGCGCGTCCCTACTGGACTAAAGTAGATTGCCGAAAGACGTTGTGTAGGCGTGCCTGCATAGGGACTCTTCCCGTCTCGTCTACGGCAAATCCGACGCGCCGAAGACCTCCACCAGCGCGACGCCGCGAATGTAATCGAGGATGTCCGTCAGGCTGGCGTGTTCCCACTCTAGCAGATACTCCCTGTCCGGCAGGGGGAGCGAAATCAGGTCGCCGGTGGAGAGCAGCGCGGTATCGAAATCCGGGTTGTGACGCGGGAAACGCAGATCATAGCGCTGCGCGATGGTATCTGCTGCTTTGACCAGTACCGCGACGGGCGTGGTGTTGCCCTGCCGCCGCAGCGCGTTCGCCAACCAGTAGAGCGCATCGGCGATGGGCTGAGGCTTCTTGATGGCAATCAGGATCGACAGCGCCTCTTGGAACGCGGCGATTGCGCCGACCAGATCGCCGAGCGCGAACAGGATTTCCCCTAGAGAAATGAGCGCACTGCCGAGATAGACATCGCCTTTTGGCTTGCGCAGCGTGGCAAGGCATTCGGTGATCAACGTGAGTGCCGCTTCGGGATGACGCTCATGCAGTGCGAGGATCGCCATGCCGCGTTTGATGAGTGCGATGTGCTGCTTGTCGCCAATACGCGACATCAGGTCGAGACTTTCCTCGAAGTACGCCCGCGCCTGCTGTGCATCCCCTTGACCGATGATGACGACGCCGAGATTCAGCAGCAGACCGCCGATCACGCGCTGATCTTTGAGTTCACGCGCCAGCCCAAGCGCCCGGTCAAAAATGGTGAGCGCCTGTTCATGGTCGCCCCGGTCATAATGCATCGCGCCGATGTTGTAGAGGACGTGCACCATCCCCTGCAAATCGTCCAAGTCCTTGAAAATGACCCATGCCTGTTCCGCGTAGCCGATAGCCTCTTTGTAGCGGGCTTGATCCTGCATGAGCAGCGCCAAGTTCGTCAGTACGGAGGCGATTCCGAGCGGGTATTTGGCTTCGCGGCGCACGGCAAGTGCCTGCTCGTAATAGTCGCGCGCGGTTTCAAAGTCGCCCCGACTCCACGCGACAATGCCAAGATTGCTTAGCGAGCCACCCATCCCGGCTTTGTCTCCGATTTCGCGGCGGATGCTTACGCCTTCGAGGTGCAAGATTTCCGCGCGATCCGAGTCGCCTTGAATCCACGCCAGATAGCCCGCGCCCTGTGTCGCCGAGCCGCGCGCACTGCTGATTGTCCCGGCAGTCGCCGCCAGCAGCAGATCGAGCCACTGCCGCCCTTCGGTGATGTGTCCGCGCATCAACCAGAATTCCCAGACGGATGCGCCGAGCTGGAGTCCAAGATCGAGGACGTCAGGCGTATTCACTTCGATAGCCCAGTTGAGCGCCGTGCGCAGGTTGTCATGTTCGCGTTCCAAGCGATCCAGCCAGATCGTCTGCATCTGTCCGTGAATGCGCGAGTCGGGGTTGGATGTGAGTTCGACGTAATACGCGAGATGCATCAGATGCGTGTCGGCAGATTGATTGCGGGCGGATAACTGCTCACAGGCATACTGGCGCAGCAGTTCGTGGAGCTTGTAGTACTCGTCGTCCTCGCGGCGGATGAGCGATTTTTCGACCAGCGACGCGAGAATCGGCAGGGTCGCCCCCGCGATCCGCTGCGCGCCGTCGCGGTCAAAGGCGCTCTTGAAGACCGATAAGCGCATGAGCGCGTCCGCTTCGTCGTCACTGAGCATCTTCCATGAGGCGTCAAACACGGCTTCCGCGCTGCGATGCCGCTCGGAAATGCCGCGCGCGGATGACGTGAGGAATTTCAGATTGATGTGCTGCACGATCTCTTTCGCCGGAAGCACCCGCAGCCACGCCGCCGCGATCTCGATACACAGCGGCATACCCTCGACCAAGCGGCAGATGGCGATCACCGAGTCGAGTTCTTGTTCTAAGCGAAATGCCGGATGCACGCGCTGCGCACACATCGCGAATAATTCGACGGCGGCGTACTGCGTCCCCGCGACGGCGCGCCCAGTCGGGTAAGTCATGCCGCCGATGGGAACTCCCCATTCTTCCGGCAAATTCAGCCAGACGCGCGAGGTGACAAGCAGTCGTACGCGGGATGTTCCGCTCAGCAGCAGCGACAGCCGATCCGCAAACTCGATCAAGTGCTCGAAATTGTCCAGCACGAGGAGTACTTCCCGGTCGGCTAGGTAGGCGATCAGCTCCGCCAATGGGTCGCGGATGCCCTGCGGCGTGAAGCCGAGTACGCTGGCGATTTCTACGGCGAGAAACTCGCCTTTTAAGACAGACGCGAGGGCTACGAAGTACACGCCGTCGCGGAAATCACGCGCGAGAGCGGCAGCCGAATGCAGCGCGAGGCGCGTCTTGCCCATGCCGCCCGCGCCGACGATATTGAGCAGACGACATTCCGGCTGGCGCAGGCGTTCGGCAATCCGGCGCGAGTCGTCCGGGCGCGGGATGAAGGGCGTCGGGTCGGTGGGCAGGTGGAGGATCGGCTTGACGGGTTCGGCGGTGCTGATCTCGTCGGCGAGGATTTGCTCGACAAGCTTGCTCGTTTCCGGTTCGGGGTCGATGCCGAGTTCGTCTTGAAGCAGTTGGACACAGGTTTCGTACTGCGCCAGCGCCGCCGACCGCTGACCCGAACGCGCCAGCAGCAGAATCAGGTTGCGATGGGCTTCCTCGCTGAGCGGATCAAGCGAGAGCGCGTGCCGCGCATAGCCGATCCCTGCCTCGAAATCGCCGCGTTCCAGCGCGTAGCGCACGAGGCGCTGGTATGCGCCGAGGACTTGGCTTTGGAGTCGTTCAGCTTCGACGGTGCGCCAGCGCGAAAAGTTTTCCCCGTCGCGCAGGTTGAACCCGGCGAGAAAGTCGCCTTTGTACAGTGCCAACGCGGCGGTCAGGCTTTGTGCCGTCGGCGCATTGAGCGCCACGCTGGAGGCTTGAACTGCATCGAGCAGTTCCAATGCGTCTACCCGGCAGTCCGCTTCGGGGCGCAGCATCACCGTCTGGCGGGTGATGATGAGGTATTCGTCTAGTTGGGCGGATAGGTTCGAGAGGGCGGTGCGTAAATTGCCGAGCGCCCGATCTTGGGGTAAATCGTCCCAGAGCAGCGACGCCAGCCATTCGCGTTGATGCTCGCGCCGCTCGTAAGCCAGATAGACGAGCAGGGCTTCGACCTTGCGGGAGACAAAACCGCCGACGGGATGATCAGCGCGAGTAATGGAAAGCCCGCCGAGCGTATAGAGTTTGAGTGATACCATGATAACAGCTACGTCAGTCACTAACCAGCAAGATGTGCTTCTATCCAGCTTAGCACAACTCCTGAATAATGTCTGGCAACAGACACATGATTTCTAACCTATGTGACTGAATGCAGGCAGTATGCTCATGCCTCAGCGCTACAGCAGGGCGCTGATCAAGATGTCGTACAAGCGCCATAAGCCGCGCCGCAGCGGGTCAGGCGTCGAGCGACTGGGCAGCACCGGCGGGAAGCTCGACGCGCCCGGTTCATCCCAACTGTTTGTCCAGCCTTCACCCGTCCACAGCAAATCCGCGCCGCTGACGCCGAATTCGGTCAAGCCGGGGTCGGGGGCGTAGCCGTTGTTCTCGTAGATATTGTCATGAATCCAGTTGTGTTCGGGCAGCGGACCGAGGTCGAACACGGTATCGCGCGGGTAAATCAGGTAGAGGCTCGTCAGCCCGACGCCGAGCGATTGATTGCCGCGAATCGTGTTGTTGAAGACCTCGGTGTAATCCGCCGTCATGATCATCACGCCCGTCCCCGGCGGCACTTTGCCGACAATCGCGTTTTCGTGCGCGAAGTTGGGATGGTTGTTGTTCTCGATCAGGTTGTTGTAGACGCGGGTGTTGTAGCCGACGCGCGACGGGTTGTTCGGCAGCAGGAAGACGAGAATCCCGCCCGTGTTATCGTAGACGTGATTGTCGTAGACCTCGGCGTCGGTGCTGTTTTCGATTTCGATGCCGGTCACGTTGCCATGCACGATGTTGTTGCGCACGATGATCGGACCGCGCGACTGCCCGACGTAGATCGCCGCGTCGGCGATGCCCGTCGCTTCGACATATTCGACCAGCACGTCGGTACACTCGACCGGGTACACGCCGTAAATGCCCGCGTTCTCGATGATCAGGTCACGGTAGACGACGCGCTGCGACCCCGTTGACAGCACCCCATTGCCGATGGTATCGCGGATGCCGAAGCCTTCGAGCGTGAAATCATCGCCGGTTGTGTTGAAGCCGTCGCTGAGCGTGCCTTGACCGTCGATCCACGGGCGCTGATCGCCCTGCACCAGCCCGCGCACGGTGATTCTTGGACGATCTACGTAGACCGTCTCGTGATAGTTCCCCGGTTCGACTTCAACGGTATCACCCGGCAGCGCGCGATCCACCGCCGCTTGAATCGACTCGCCTGCGCGGACGGTGATCGTCTGCGGTTGGTGATCGGCGATCTGTTCCAGCGGCGGCGCGGTCGAGCTTTCCACAAGGTCACGAGCGGGATTGTCACTGCTCGTGATGACCGGCAGTCCGCTTGGCACGCGCTCCGGGATGGCGATCAGTTCGCTTGGCTCGCTGGTCAGGGCATAGAGGAACTGAACGAGATCGGCGGTTTGCTGATCGGTGAGGGTGAATCCGCGTACCTTTTCGTCGATCACGACCCCATCGCCGAGCGCCGC
>JACSRG010000645.1 GCA_014879865.1 Anaerolinea sp. | reverse complement strand
GCCGTCTACGTCGGCATCGTCACCTACAACAGCGCAGCCGATCTTCCGGTATGCTTCGCCGCGCTGAACGTCCAAACCTATCCCGACATCCAGATCACCGTGCTGGATAACGCCTCGTCCGACGGCAGCGCGGCGTGGGCGGCAGCGAACGCGCCCCATGCTCGGTTGATCGAGTCCGCCCTGAACGTCGGTTATGGGCGCGCGCATAACCGCATCCTCAGCACCTTGACCTTACATCCGGGTGATTTCTATCTGACGCTCAACCCGGATGTCCAGCTTGCGCCGAATTACATCAGCGCGCTGGTCAATGCGCTGGCTGACGATCCGCGTATCGGTTGGGCAACCGGCAAGCTGATTCAGCCGGACACCAGTCCGCCGCTGTTGTACAGCGCCGGACATGCCCTACTCCGGGGCGGGTTCGCCTTCAACATCGGCTACGGGCTGCCGGATACTGCCGCGTTCGACGTGCCGCGCCGGGTGTTTGGCGCTCCCGGCGCGGCGGCGCTCTATTCCGCCGACCTGATCGCCGGAATCAGCTGCGGCGCAGATTTCTTCGATCCGGCGCTCTTCCTGTACGCCGAAGACACCGATGTCGATTGGCGGGCGAACCTCGCCGGGTGGCAGTGCGGATACATCCCCGCCGCAACCGCGCTGCATCGCGGCAGTACCCCGACCGGACGGCTGAAAAGCATGGCGATTGCCAACCGCTACCTGAGCGTGATCAAGAATGCCGCCCTGCTCGATTTGTTCGCCTACAACCTGCCCTACATGCTCGCGCACTGTCTGGCGCGGCTGATCGTGTCGCCTGCCTTCGGTTGGACACTTACGCGCGAACTCGTGCGCCATCTGCCGGACGTGCTCCGGCGGCGAACGCCGAATATCAACCGGGACATCAATCAGGCGTGGTTTCACTGGTCGGCGCAGCAGCCGTCCACGCAGCGATCCGCCGCGCAGCGCATCACGGATCGGCTGGCGCGCTCACGGCTCGGTCAGCGTGATCGTGGCGACGGGCAGCCATGAATCCGGCAGCGGCGCGCCGTTTGCGTCCGCCGCCGGAAGCGGATTTCCATCGGCGTCAAACACCGCCAGCGCGACCTGATAGGCTCCGGGCGGGGCGTCCGGCGGGAGAATCAATCCGCACTCGTCAAAGTAGATTGTCGTTCCCGGCGTCCACGCGGCGAACGGATAGGTATTCTGGCGCGGTTCACCCTGACATAAATACTCGACCCCGTTCGCCTCGTGCGTGAGGCGATAGGTTCGTGTGCGCGCGGGTGTCCGGTCGAGCGCGTACCAGTAAACGGACGGCAAATACAGTGCTCCGGCAGGCTGCACAAGCGGCGCGCTGAACCGCTGGACGATCAGGCTGCCGCCAATCGTTCCCACAATCGCCGGGCAGTTCGCCGACACCGGCAGTTCACGCGACAGCACGCCCAAAAGGATCGGCGCTGAAAGTTCCCCGTTCGCATCCGCCCAACGCAAATCGAGCCGCGTACCCGCCGGGAGCGCTGCTTCGCAGTTTGGCAGCATCGCCTGCAAGTGGATCAGGTCGCCCGTGTTCCAGCGTGAGCTTGGAGAGTCGCCGCGTGCTGGTGGAAACTGGCAAAACGTCGAGCGACCATCGGGCGTGACAAACTCGACCCGCGCCTGATAATCGTCTGTCGTTGGCTGGTCGAGTGCCGTGACCACTTGCAGCGCCAGCAGGTTCGTCTCGGCGTCTGTTTCCCACGCGCTGCCGACCACACGCGGAACATCGCCGCCGTTTCCGGTTTCGCGCGTAGGCGTGAGCGACAATGCCGCTAATTGATCGGGCGTAATCACAGGGGAGTCCGGCGTGCGCGTCTGGTATTTTGGCGTGAGGATCACCGCCGCAATCCACAGGACAATCACCCCTGCGCCAAGCAGTGTGATCAACCGGACGCGACCCACCCCGATCACCAGTGCCAGCGCGGGCAGTGCGGGGAGGTAATAGCGCAGCGGCGCAAAGATGAAGGTCGTACTGTCGGGCGTCGTGACCGGGAGCGCCGCCACGTGGCGCACAAACACGAGCGCCAGCGTGAATGCCATCAGGCTGACCAGCGCGATTAGGGCGGCGCGTCGTCCACGCCCCAACCCGACGATCCCGGCAGCAAGTCCCGTGACGAAAAACAGCAGCGAGACCCACCCGATCAGCGCGATCAACCGCTGCCGGTCAAGGAAAGCGAATGCGCCCAAATACGAATTCACGCCCGTATCGCGTAGGATGGCGGCAAAGACGGTCATGCCGTTGTTCCCCTGCACGATGTACGGCAGACCCGCCAACAGCACCTCTTCCAGTTCGCGGTAGCGCCCGAACAGCGACCCCGTCGTGATCAGGTTGACCGGCAGCAGCACGCCGATTCCGACCGCCAGCACGCCGATTCCGATCCAGATGCGGCGGCGCGTTTGCGGGCTGAAGCGCGACCAGCGCCGGGAACGAAAAACGATCAGGATCACGGTTAGCGTGACCGGGAGCAGCACCCACCCGTTCAAGCGCGTGAGCGCCGCCAGCAGCGTACACAGCACGACCCCACCCCATTCCCACGCCGGGGTCTCGTCGCGCACAATGACGCGGATGATCAGCAGCGTGTAGGCGGCGGCGATCAGCAGCAGCAGACCGTCGTTGCCGATGATCGTCGTGGAAAACAACGTATTCGGCTCGAAGCCGATCAGCGCCGCCGCGAACAGCGCTCCGAAGCGCGAGGCTGGCAGCAGATGGCGCGCTGTCCCATACACCGCGATCACGGCGAGACTGGTCATAATCAAATTGGCAAGGCGCAGCGCGACACGGGCATTGGCAGGGTTTTGCAATCCCGGCGTATACGCGGCGACATCGCTGGTGGGCAGCGGCGCGGGGCGCGTTTCGTCCCAGCCATAGCAGATCGGGATGGGCGGCGCGGGCGGCGGGACGACATCCGCGTTATCGAGCAGGGCGACGAACGGCACGCTGACGAGGTTATAGAGCGGCGGCTGATCGGCTTGGAGCAGCACACCGGGATGGTCGGGGAAATCTTCGGCGGTCGGCAGGCGTCCCTCGCGAGCGATAGTGCGCGCCACGTTGTAGAAGTCGGCTTCATGAGCGAACCAGCCTTCGTAGCGGACAATCGGCAGCGCGACGAGCAGTCGCAGCGCCAGCAGCCCGAACAGCAGCGCGTGGACTCTAGCCGTAGCGGTGATCCTGCTCAATGCCGTCCCCTTGGGTGTCGAATGTGCGCAGTCGTAACCACTGCGCCAGCAGCAAAATGATGTACAACGGATTCAGCAGCAAATACCGCTGCCACAAGCGGCGCGGCTCTTGAGTCAGGCGGAACAGCCATTCCAGACCGCGCGCCTGCATCCACGCGGGCGCTTGCGCTTTGACCCCGCCGAGCAGGTCGAACGCCGCGCCGACCGCCACCAGCGGCAGATAGAGCGACCGGCGCGCCTCGTAAACCCAATTTTCCTGACGCGGACAGCCCAACCCCACGAACACCAAGTCAGCGCCGCTGATGCGAATCTGGCGGTAGATTTCGCGCTGTTCCTCTTCGGTGAGCCGTCGAAAGGCGGAAGGCTGCGCCCCGGCGATAATCAGCTTGGGGAAACGCGCCCGCACATTCGCCGTGAGCGCGCGCAGCGTTTCGGCGCTGCTGCCGTAGAAATAGACGTGCAGACCACGCTGCTCGGCTTCAGCGCACAAGCGCAGCGTCAGTTCAGGTCCGTACACGCGATCCGGCAGGCGAACGTTGTACAGCAGGCGCAGCGCCCAGCGCACCGGCTGACCGTCCGGCGTGACGATGTCGAGGCGATTAAGCCGGCTGCGGAAGCGCCGATCCAGCACCGCGACCATCACGGCGTGGACAGCGGCGGCGGTCACGCTGAGAGGGCGGCGGGCTTCAGCCGCCCCGATCACCGCCGTCACCACTTCCGCGTAAGTCGTCGGGCTGACAAGCGCGCCGAGCACTGCGTACTTGTTACCTGCATTGGCATTCACGCTCAAGACCATCAGTACGCCCCCCGCCCCTGTACGATGGCAAACGGCGTGCGCGCGAGTATGCGCAAGTCCAGCCAGATCGAGTAGTTGCGGATGTAGAACACATCGTACTCGACCGCCTCGTACATCGGCACATCGGCGCGCCCGTTGACCTGCCACCACCCCGTCACACCCTGCGGGACTTCGAAGCGCTTGCGCTGGTAGGGCGAATAGAGCTGCACGACCTGCGGCAGTTCCGGTCGGGGACCGACGAGTGTCATATCGCCTTTCAGGACGTTGAAGAACTGCGGAATCTCATCCAAGCTGGTGCGCCGCAGCCAGCGTCCGACGCGGGTCACGCGCGGATCGTCCGCGTGTTTGTAGTCCGGCGCGTAGGTGATCCGGCTCTCGGCGTCCCAGACCATCGTGCGGAACTTGTACATCTGAAACAGCCGACCGCGTTCGCCTACCCGCGACTGGCAGAACAACACCGGACCCACGCTGTCCAGTTTGATCAACACGGCGATCACGAGCATCAGCGGGAGCGTCAGCACGAGCAGCAGTCCCGCGCCGATCACGTCGAAAGCGCGTTTGATCAAGCGCTGCTCGCCGGTCAGCATGTCGTAGCGCAAGCTGATCACCGGGACGCCGCCGAAATCCTCAACGAACACGCGAAAGTACGCCAGTTCGGAATAATCCGGCGCAAGGCGCACGTTGACCGGCAGTGTGGTGAGGTTTTCCGTCAGGTCACGCAGATACGCGCGGCTGTGCGACTTGTCGCAGATGATCACCTCGTCAACCG
>JACSRG010000217.1 GCA_014879865.1 Anaerolinea sp. | reverse complement strand
GATCATGTGGTCAACTTCTTCGACTCGCCGGACGAGTTAGGGCAGTTGGTGGCAGTCGCGCTCGCCCGTCTGCCGCAGACTTTCCAGTTTCGTGACAAGAATCTGACCCTGTTGGGTGACCGCGTGCGTAAAAACTGGATCGACAATGTCCTCGGTCGAGTGATCCGCGAAAACGCGCTCGAACTGCCACTGGCATGGTCAGTGCTGCCCGACCAGCAAACGACGCTGCTTCCGGCGGACAAGCGCTTGATCGACAGCTACGACGAATCCGGGCGCAAGCTGGTGATCGTCGGCGAACCGGGGGCGGGCAAAACCACGCTCGCGCTCAAGCTGGTGGCGCGGCTGCTTGCTAATCGACTGTACCCGGTTCCGGTCGTCTTTCGCCTCGAAAGCTGGGCGCGCAGCCGACCGCCGCAGTTTGAAGCATGGTTGATTCAGGAACTCAAAGCGCGCTACGACGTCGATGAAGTCATCGCCCGCAGTTGGATCACGGCGCGTGCGCTGACGCTCGTCCTCGATGGGCTGGATGAAGTGCCGCAGCCGTTACAGCAAGACTGCGTTAACGCGATTAATCAGTTTCAAGCCCGCGCCGCGACCGACCTGATCCTGACGTGTCGCACCGGAGAATATCTAGCGCTGGAAACACCGCTGGCAAACTTGAATGGCTTCCTGACTATCGAGGACTTGCAGCCGCACGCCGTCTTCGCTTATGTCCGTTCGCTCGGACATGAGTACGCCGATCTTGAGAAATTGCTGCAAACCACACCCAACCTTTTAGAATTCGCCCAGTCGCCGTTTAAGCTCCGGTTGCTTAGTAAAACCTATCGCCAAGCCCTTGGCGATGAACAGTTTGCGACGGCGGCAACACAGGCTCAGCTCGAGACGCTGCTGACGAATTATGTCAATGACGCCCTGCACGCGGGACCGTATTCGTCCACATCGATGCGCGCGTGGCTGATCTGGCTGGGGCGCATGTTGACCGCTAACAATCAGCCATTGTTCAATATTCAAGACCTGCAAGCCGGAGTGCTGCAAGCGGGTGATCGCCGCCTCTTCTGGTTGATTTCACGGCTGACAGTCGGCTCGACGGTCGGGATTGCTTGCGGATTGTACGCCGGCTATAGATGGGGGGACGGTGCGGGCATACTGATAGGGATCGCCGCAAGTCTAGTCATGGGGATGCTGGCGGGCTTCAGCAGTCACCAACGACGTGGACTGCTCGGCGGGCTGCTGCTTGACCGGGATCGCATCGACCGCATTATGCCGTTGAGCGCGGTGCAGTGGTCATGGACGCGGGCGCTGTTTGGCTTTGGTGTGGGGCTGATCATCATGTTGATCCTCACGGCGTTCTTGCCGCCAGAGGCGATGCGTGCCTTCACGGACGACCCCGATGCACGGCGCAATGCCGGTTTGATCGGCGGCACGGCGTTTGGCATCGTCTTGGCGGTGTTCACAGGGTTGACCAATGCGCCCGTTGGACGGATCAACCTGCCGAATCAGGGCATTCGCCGTTCGTTTTACCGTTCATTCATCAGTCTGCCGCTCGCGCTGCCGGTGATCTCCTCGCTGGTCTTCGGCACGGCGACCTTTGGCGAGCCTTTCGGCGTGTTGATCGCCCTGTCGGCGGCGCTGGTCGGCGGCATCGTCTACGGTTTGCCAGTGCTGGTGGCGATTCTGATCCTCTTTCTCGCCATCTTTTTGCCAGCCACCCCGATTGAAGAAGGTTTAGCGGGCGCGGCGGGGGTCGGTCTGCTGTGGGCGCTCAGCCTGTACTTCGGTGGACTGGCATGCATTCAACATCTGACCGTGCGCCTCTTGATCACGCTGCGCGGTGCTGCCCCATTCAATTACGTCCGCTTCCTTAATTTCGCCACGTCACGCGACCTCATGCGTCGCGTCGGCGGCAGTTTTATGTTCAGTCACGCCTTCATTCAAGATCAAATTGCATCGACCCGGAGCCCGCACTAAGTCATTCGATCTGCGCGGTTAGGAAAACTTGGCGAGGAAAAATGCAGCAGGAACAACGGCACGAAGTCACAATTGTCGGCGGCGGGTTAGCTGGCATGATCGCCGCGTGGAAGCTCGCCGAACGCGGTTTTGCAGTCACCATTTACGAAGCTAGTCACCGCTTAGGCGGCAAGGCTGGAGCCGATTTTGTCAAATCGATTCAGGAATATGAGGATCACGGCTATCATATCTTCCCGGCATGGTATTTGAATGTCTGGAAGCTGATCGCCGATTTAGGCATCGAAAAGAATTTTGTTGATGTGCATGACTTTAAGCAAGTCCCGGTGAATGGCAAGATAACCGAGGCGCGGGTGCTCCAGCGAATCGCCTCAATGCGCGGCTTTGTCCCGAATCTGTTGAGCGGCGTCATGCCCTTCGCTCACATGATGGTGTTTTTCTTCGGGGCGCTCGATCTGGCGCTGGCACCCTACAGTGAACGCGACAAACTCGATCAGATCACGGTGACAGGCTTCATTCGATCACGCCTGTACCGTACCGAGCGGATGGCATTGCAATTTCAAGACCTGCTCCTTAAGGGGATTTCCTGCCCCGCTTACGAAGTCTCGGCGCGCACCATGCGCCAAGTCATGCGCGCGTGGCTGCGCTACCCGAACCCGATGTACCGCATACCGAACACCAATATGCACGACGCCTTTATCGCCCCATTTGAGCGCAAACTGCGCGAATTGGGCGTCGAAATCAAGTTTAACCACAGCGTCAGCCAACTGAAAACGGACAGCTATAGGGTTCAGAGACTCGTGATTGTCGATTCTACCGACCCGAACGATCCGAACACGCGGATAATCCCCGTTCAACATCTCATCATGGCGATCCCCGCTGAAAAACTGGCAGCCCTGATCGATCCGAAGGTCTACCGTTATGCGCCGAGTCTGGGGCGCGTAACGGAGATCAATACCCGCCCGATGGCGTCGCTCAGCCTGTACTTCAAGCACAAAATCGAAGGCATGCCGGAAGGTCACATCAATTTCACGGATTCGACCTATGGGCTGACGTTTATCGATATAGCGCAGTTGTGGCACAAGAATAATCCCCGTCACCCGACAATTCTCAACCTGATCGCGTCCGATTACAACATCCTCAGCAAAGTTCTAGACAATGACTGGTATGCCGATTCGGAGACGGCAGCCCAAACGCTGTTCGATAATCTGCGCCGCTACTTGCCGGAAGGAATCACGTGGGAAGACCTCATCGATGTTGAAATCGAGGACAATGGCGGCAGGACAACAATGCACAAGAAGTTTTATTTTCAAAGCCATGTCAATGAGCCGTTATTTATGACGGACGCGGGCGCGTGGAATAATCGTCCCGATTTTCGCGTCTATCACCCGGTTTATTCCCGCCAGCCGCCGCCGTACAAATCGGAACCCCTCCGCAACCAACTGACGAATCTTTACCTCGCGGGCGATTACTGCCGCACGCACATCGATCTGGTGTGCATGGAGGGTGCACTGGTGTCGGGGTTACAAGCCGCCGAAGTGCTGCGCCGCGACGTGGGTAACGCGCAAGAGATCGAGATCCTCTACTTTGACGACGGTCGTTCGCTGCGCTGGGTGTTCTGGTGGATACTGCGGCTGATCGCGTTGCCATTTGTCTATGTGGCACGGCTGACGACGCTGATCTTTCCAAGCAGAGCGTAAGCGGCATGAAGAAATGGGACGCGTTTCGCGTACATCTGTGGTATTCGGGCATCGGCAGCTTTTCCGGCGCGCTGATCTGGACGGCAATGATGATCTATCAGGTGCAGGTCGTCGGCTTGCAGCCTGTTCAACTTGTCCTCGTCGGCACGACGATGGAACTCACCATTCTCCTGTTCGAAATCCCGACCGGCATTGTGGCGGATGTTTACAGCCGCCGCCTCTCGACCATCATCGGCGTGGCGCTGCTCGGCGTCGCGTATCTGGTCGAAGTCTCTGTGCCGACCTTCGCCGCGCTGATCGTCGGCAACATCGTCTGGGGCATCGGCTACACGTTCACCAGCGGGGCGTATCAAGCGTGGCTGGTCGATGAGGTCGGGCAGGAGCGCGCCGGGAATGCCATCATTCGCGGCGATCAGGTCGCGCGGATCGTCGGTTTGCTCGGCATCGGCGGGAGCGTGCTGCTCGGCAGTCTCTTCCTCGCGCTGCCGATCCTCGTCGGCGGCGTGATCTACCTGCTTACCGCCGGGTTCTTGATCCTCGTCATGCCGGAAACCGGCTTCCAGCCCACGCCCGCGCCGGATCGCAACACGTGGCAGAAGATGGGCGACACCTTCCGCGCCGGTCTGCGCGTGATCCGGGGACGCCCGACGCTCATCAGCATCCTCGCGGTCGGCATTTTCTTCGGCTTGTTCAGCGAAGCGTGGGATCGCTTATGGCAGGCGCATTTGATCCGCACCTTCGACATCGAACGCGCTTTCGGCATCCCGACGATCTGGATTTTCGGCGCGCTCGACGTGTTCATGATCTTCATCAGCCTGACCGGTTTGGAGATCATGCGGCGGCGTTTGGACACGAACAACCCCGCCCGCTTGACGCAGGTCGTCTTCATCCTGACCGTCGTCATGGTGATCGGGATCATCGGCTACGGTTTGTCGCCTACGCTGGCGGTCGCACTGGCGCTGTGGTTGATCTTCACCATCGCCCGCGACCTGATCAGCCCGCTGCTCGACACATGGACGAACCAGCACATCGACTCGAACGTGCGCGCGACCGTGCTGTCGATGCGCAGCCAGATCGACGCGGTCGGGCAGACGGTCGGCGGTCC
>JACSRG010000643.1 GCA_014879865.1 Anaerolinea sp. | reverse complement strand
GGCATGAGATCTCATGCCCCTACACGACCCTATGATGATGAGTTAGTTCGTCGCGACGCGCGGATCCGCCGCAATATCGACCGCGTTGCGCCGCATACCGAGCAGCCCGCCGAGCAGCGTCGCCGCCGCTGTGACGCCCAAGCCGAGCAGTGTCCACCATGCGGCGTTTGCCACATCCGATGTCGCCTGATCGATTTGCTCCGGCGTCAAATCCTCGATCTGCTGCTGAACTTCACCCGGCAGTGCCTGAGCCGTCGCCTGAATAGCTGGCGCGGCGTCTTCGGCTGCGCCTTCCGCCGTTGCCTGAAGGTTCGGATCATCGGCGACTGCGCCCGCCGCATCACCGACGACAGTCCCGGCAACATCCACCGCGGTCGCTGCCGCACTCCCGGCAACGTTCAGAATTGTGCCAATCCCTGTACCGATGAAGTTGACGATCAGCACGATGGTGACGATCCAGACCATGCCCGATTGCAAAACCGCGTTGCCCGCGCCGGTCACCGCTGCGGTCTTCGCCGCGATGAATCCGCCGAGTGCAAACGAGATTAGCCCGGCAATGATCCCGTAGATGCCCGCGCCGAACCCGAAATTCTGGTTGTTGGCGGCGTTCGGGTCATAGCTTTCCAGACCGAGCGCGAAGCCCAGAACGGCGAAGAAAATGAGCGATGCCAATACTGTGAACAGTCCTGCGAGAATCGGTGCCCAGCGGACACGATCCGTCGGGGTGATCATCATCGTCGCATCATAGTCGTATACTGTCGGACGTGCGTAGCCCGTCGTCGACGTGGTCGTCGTCCGATTGGGTTGATTTGTTGCCATATCAGTCCCCCCAAATTACCGAAGAGTTCAAGAATTAATTTTGTAATGAATGGCTGAGTTAAGGGTGATCTTAAGATGAGGAGCTAATAAGATTTATTACGAAGACATAGAGGAGGGCATAATAAACGAGCAGTATCTGTTTCGGGCAAACTGCCCAAAGCCGGATAGCGCGAAATCAATATAGAACCGACAAAACGCGGCGGACGACCTTTCTCCCGCCCTTGACTCTGAGGAGGGGGGGTGTTACCATTCTTCGACGCATGTACGGTGCGGACACCCTCACGCGAGGCAATGGACGGCACCGGAATTGACGAGAGTTGGCGAAAGTGTTTCGCGTCGCGGAACGGCTCGCCAAAGCAAGATGCATACAGGCGTTACGATTCAGTACGCCTTTTTGCGTGCCTGTTATGGGCGATAGTTTTTAGGACGAGTGGAGTCATTTATGCCAACGATCAATCAGTTGGTGCGTAAAGGGCGCAAGGCGAAGAAGTCGAAGAGCAAAGCTCCGGCTTTGCAATACACGCTTAACGTCTACCGCCAGAAGCGCACTCGCCGGAAGAAGGGCTCACCGCAGAAGCGCGGTGTTTGCACCGTCGTCAAGACGATGACGCCGAAGAAGCCGAACTCCGCTTTGCGGAAGGTCGCGCGTGTTCGCCTGTCAAACGGCATCGAAGTCACGGCTTACATTCCGGGCGAAGGTCACAGCTTGCAGGAACACAGCGTGGTATTGGTGCGCGGTGGTCGTGTCAAGGACTTGCCCGGTGTTCGCTACCATATCGTGCGCGGCACGCTGGATACCGACGGCGTGAAGAATCGCCAGCAGGCGCGCAGCAAATACGGCTCCAAGAGACCGAAGCCGGGTCAAGCTGCCGCAGCGGGTAAGGGTGCACCGGCTAAGGGTCGGAAGTAAGAGGACGCAGCGAAATGCCGAGAAGAAATAGTCCTGCCAAGCGGATCACCCCGCCGGACAACAAGTACAACAATCTTCACGTCGCCATGATCATCAACCGGATGATGCGCGGCGGCAAGAAGAGTATCGCCGAAGGCATCATGTACGATGCGCTTTCCTTGATTGAAGAACGCCTCAAGCGGAATCCGATTGAGGTCATGGAGCAGAGCCTGCGGAACGTTGCCCCGGCGATTGAAGTCAAGCCGATGCGCGTGGGCGGCGCAACGTATCAGGTACCAGTGGAAGTCCCGATTGAGCGCGGCACGACCTTAGCCATGCGCTGGATTCTCGAAAACTCGCGCAAGCGTGGCGGACGGAATATGTCGGAAAAGCTGGCGGGCGAGTTGATGGATGCCTTCAATGGTCAGGGCGCGTCGGTCAAACGCAAAGACGACACGCACCGCATGGCGGAAGCAAACAAAGCTTTCGCGCATTTCCGTTAAAACAAGGGAAGCCGCTTCTATAGAATGGCGAAGAAGACAGAAACACAACTCGATCTGAGCAAAGTGCGGAACATTGGGATCATCGCCCACATCGACGCCGGCAAGACGACTACCACCGAACGCGTGCTGTATTACACCGGCGCGGTTCACAAAATCGGTGAAGTCCATGACGGCGCGGCGACCACCGACTACATGCCGCAGGAACGCGAACGCGGGATCACCATCACCGCTGCTGCGATCACGGCATCGTGGAAGGGTCACCAGATCAACATCATCGACACTCCCGGTCACGTCGATTTCACGGCGGAAGTTCAGCGTTCGCTGCGCGTTCTAGACGGCGGCATCGTCGTCTTCGACGGCGTGGCAGGCGTCGAGCCGCAGTCGGAAACCGTGTGGCGTCAGGCGAACACCTATCAAGTGCCGCGCATGTGCTTCATCAATAAGATGGATCGCACGGGCGCGAACTGGCAGCGCTGCCTCGACATGATCATCGACCGCCTGCATGGCAACCCCGTGCCGGTGCAAATGCCCTATGGTGAAGGCGCGGAATTCAAGGGCATCATCGACCTGATCGACATGAAGTTGGTGACCTACGGCAACGATCTGGGGACGGATATTCAAGATCATCCCATTCCCGAAAGCTACCGCGAACGTGCGGAAACACTGCGCGCGGAAATGATCGAAAAGGTTGTCGAAAACGACGACTACCTCACCGAAAAGTATCTCATGGGTGAGGAAATCAATAACGACGAACTGCTGGAAGCGCTGCGCGTCGCGACGATTGCGGGCAAAGTGCAGCCGGTCGTGTGCGGTTCGGCGCTGAAGAACAAGGGCGTCCAGTTGATGCTGGACAAGGCGGTTGAACTGCTGCCCTCGCCGCTGGACATTCCTCCGGTCAAGGGGATGAACCCCAAGACGGAAGAAGAACTCATCCGCCATGCGGATGACACCGAACCGACGGCGGCGCTCGTCTTCAAGATTTTGACCGATCCGTATGTGGGTCGTCTTGCCTTCTTCCGCGTCTATTCGGGTGTGGTGAAAGCCGGCTCGATGATGCTCAACACCACGAAGGGCGACCGCGAACGTGTCGGGCGTATCGTGCGTATGTTCGCGGACAGCCGCGAAGATATTGAAGAAGTGCGTGCTGGCGACATCGGCGCGATCCTCGCGCTTAAGTCGACGTTTACCGGGGATACTCTGAGTGACCCGGATCACCCGATTGTCCTCGAAAAGATTTCGTTCCCCGAACCGGTGATCGAAGTCGCCATCGAACCCAACACCAAGGGCGATCAGGACAAGATGGGCGAGGCGCTGCGTCGTTTGGCTGAAGAAGATCCGACTTTCAAGATCGAGGTCGATGAGAAGCTCGGTCAGACGAAGATTCGCGGCATGGGCGAACTGCATCTCGAAATCCTCGTGGATCGCATGATGCGCGAGTTCAACGTGCAAGCGACCGTCGGTCGCCCGCGCGTGGCGTACCGCGAAACGATCACCCGCGAACAGCGCGTCGATATGACGTTCAAGCGGCAGTCGGGCGGTAAGGGGCAGTATGCCCGCGTCGTCATCGAAGTCGAACCGATCAACGAAGAAGTCGATGATCTGACGAAGGTCAAGGATGGTTTGCTGTTCGTGGACGCCATCAAGGGCGGCACGATCCCGCGCGAATTCATCCGTCCGACGGAGAACGGCATCCGCGAAGCGATGAGCGGCGGCGTGCTGGCGGGGTATCCGGTCGTTGGCATCAAGGCGAGCCTTGTCGATGGCGCGTTCCATGACGTGGACTCGAGCGAAATGGCGTTCAAGATCGCCGGCTCGATGGCGCTCAAGGAAGGCGTGCAGAAGGGCAAGCCCGTTCTGCTCGAACCGACGATGAAGGTTGAAGTCGTCGTGCCGGACGAATACACCGGTACGATTGTCGGTGACCTGTCGTCGCGGCGCGGCATCATTCAGGGGATGGATCCGCGCGGCGGTGGCACGACATCAATTCGCGCCAACGTGCCGCTCGGTGAAATGTTCGGGTATGCGACTCAGATTCGCAACATGACTCAGGGGCGTGGCAGCTTCACGATGGAATTCGAGAAGTACAGCCAAGCGCCTTCCAGCATCGCCGATGAAGTTATCAAGAGCGGCGGCTGATCGGCTTCGTGCCACAGCCACCCAGCCTAAGTTCGTAACCTAAAGACAAGAGGACTGACAATGGGTAAGGAAAAGTTCGAGCGCAAGAAACCGCATGTGAACATCGGTACGATTGGTCACGTCGATCATGGTAAGACCACGCTGACCGCCGCCATCACCAAGACGCTGGCGCTTGCTGGTAAGGCGCAGCGCATGAAGTACGATGACATCGACAACGCGCCGGAAGAAAAGGCTCGTGGTATCACGATCAACATCCGTCACGTCGAATACGAAACCGATGCGCGTCACTATGCCCACGTAGACTGCCCCGGTCACCGTGACTATATCAAGAACATGATCACCGGTGCGGCGCAGATGGACGGCGCGATCCTCGTGGTGAGCGCCCCCGATGGTCCGATGCCGCAGACCCGCGAACACGTTCTGCTCGCCCGTCAGGTGGAAGTG
>JACSRG010000498.1 GCA_014879865.1 Anaerolinea sp. | reverse complement strand
CTGTAGGAGTTCGTCGGCGTTATACGCCGGGCAGTTTTACAGCGCCGTCCTTTCGATCCGGCGCAGCCTCGGCACGAAACTTCCGTCTGCTCGATACACTGCTGTATTTTTGGTAAGGTGCGACTTTCGCAAAACGTTGTAGCACACCTGGGCGCTTGCCTGCACCCAACGGGCGACCGGAGCGCAGCTGAGCGAAGCGGCACAAGCCCAAGCTGCGCTCCGAGTCGAAGCCGCAGCGATGCGAAGCATCGATCGGCTTTGCAGGCGGGCTGGTGTGCTACTTTGCGAGAGAAGTCGCACCTCAAAAATAGCGGGAAGAACAGAGGGAATAGAGGGATGTACGTTGGGGCGAGGTGTAAAGGGCAGTAGGTCTATTACGGAAATCCTCGTCCGTTCACTTCCCAATATGTTTCATGGAACAGCGGGTAAGTTTCACGATGAAATTTTCTTTAACTCGATCCTCTCGTAAAATACTTGCTTACTCTAGGTTTTCAGGGACAATCTCTCTTACGTAAGCATTCAGTGCTTCAGAGGTCATCTCACCCATTACTGTACGCTGAATATTCCCATCAACGTTCACGAAAAAGCTTGTTGGCAATCCAATCACTCCGTACATATCCGAACTCACGGCGCCGGTCTCGTCCAACACAACAGGGTATGTGACGCGAAACTCCTCAACGAACCTTCGAACATTGTCTACGCTATCCTGTGTCGTTACGTTTACCCCGACGACGATTAGCCCATGTTCACGGTATAATTCATAAATACGAACTAATTCAGGCATTTCTGCTCGACATGGCGCACACCAACTTGCCCAGAAGTTGACGATGACGGGTTGCCCTCGATGCTGGGCAAGTGAAAATGAACCTCCATCCAACATCGATAAACGGAAATCGGGGGCAATCATCGGGGCTTGAACAGGTGCAGCAATGATCATAGGTGTTGCGTCTACGTTTGCAGGATTTACTACAGGCGTTGAGACAGGTGCTGAGACCGACTCTAACGACTGCATCCAGATTCGAGCCAATAGAATGGCGCTTATAGAGACAATGCCCACTAACAGCACAAGGTCCATAAATATCCGCTGGCGCGAAGAACGCTGGTGTCGCATCACTTTTCTCGCTTACAACGTGTCTAATGCTTGTTGAGCTGCTGTAAACAAAGGGTTTTGCCTCAGCGCCGCACGAAAAGCTGCCGCCGCCTGTTCGGTCTGACCTAATGCAGCGAAAACTCGTCCCTGCCAGAAATAGGTTTCCTCGACGTAATTTCCTCCGTTTATCAAGTTCGTGTTGACCAATGCGATTACGTCGTCGTAACGTCCCACATTGAAATACGCTTCATACGGACCGAATTGATACCACAACATACGCCATGGCAATTCCCGTCGCCGTGCCTGATCGAAAGCGACTGCCGCTTCTTCGTAGCGTTCAAGTTTCACCAGTGCCGTCCCAATGTTGAACCATGCAAACCCATCTCGTGGATCAACACGCGCTTGATCTTGAGCAGTTACGAGCGCAGTCTCAGCAGCTCGTACCGGATCGACATATTCTCCTAGGACGGTACGCAATTGTTCTTCTTGCTCTTGACTGTAGAGAACAATGAAGTTGTAGTTGAACTGCTGCCAAGCTCGCTCAATATCCTGATAGGTAACCCGTATGCCGTAACCGTCTTCTCCCGTACCGAGGTAGCTGTCATAAGCGTAGAAAACCTGTTGTGAGTCATCGTACCCGACGATAGCCCGATAATGACCTAACCAGTCCTCACCCTCTGGACTGTACCCGATTGAAATCACAACGGGAAATTCAGAGGACAGGAGCGTCTTAACTAGGTCGAGGTTTCCGCCCATACGGGTTAGCGCACGGACACCTGTCTGCTCGTTGACGAACGCCACCATCTCGCTGGGGGATACATTTTTGTCTTCATCATCCGGCTTGAGGAAAGACGCAGCATATTCTTGTTCTGCAACCCACCCGTAATAACTTAAAGCAATTGTGATCGTTGCTGGACCGCAGTTGTTCCAGGTTTGTTGCACGTGCCTAACCCCGTTAAGATATGCCGTGGAGGGCAATATCGTGTTGCTTACTATAGGAGTTGTGGTTTCAGGAACAACAGTGTTGAACGGTGTAGTCGTTGGAAGAAGTTGAGGTGTGGAAGTGGGATAAACTGTCGATGTAAGCAACGCGACTTGAGTTGGCACAATCGCTTGCACCTGAAGTGGCGTCGAAGAGGGAGTTGTCGTCGGAGCGAGCGATATACTCAAAAGATCATCTGCTGAGATAGCACTTTCAAGATTGGAGACTGGTGTTGGAACGGCAGCATTTGGCGACGGGCGATACGGTAGAAACGCCTCCATGAACGGCACAGCATCGATAAGTCGCTGCTGCTGTCCCGGACGCAATACCTCTCTAAAAACCAGAAGGCTGATGGCGAAACCGAGAACCGCTATAATCGTCCCCCCAACGGCGAGCCACATAAGCCAGCGCGGAGGCGGAGGTAACGGTTTATTCCCCTGCTCTACGAAGTCGACGAGCTGATGTTGTTCCTTCACAGACATTTCCCCAAGAAATGCTACTGTAAGTAGACATTTATTGTAGGAAATATCGTCGGAAGTCGTACCCGCCGTTTGGCGTGTTCACGGACAGCAGTATCGCCTACTCCACACTGCTATTGAGATTCTATTGGTCGCTGAGGCGACAAGTAAAGAGGAGGGTCCTGCTGAAACGCCCCTTGACAAATTGGACAGCAGAAGAAGTAGCGTTGCCCGTGATACACGATACTTCCATACGCTCGTTCCGGCTGAATGAGTGCGCCACAAACCGGATCGAGTACCGTTGTTGTCGGTTGTTCGGCATTGGCAACAGGAAGCACAACGCGAATTTGCGTTCCATGCTCCGGCTTGCTGATAATTTGGATGGAACCGCCTAACTGTTGGACGCGCTCGATCATCCCCAGCAGACCATAATGACCTGTCATCGCCAACGAGTCGAATTGATCCGGTAATTGGAAGCCATTTCCGTCGTCACTGATCGTCAGCGTCAGTTCATGTGGGCTGAAATGAACCTGCAAAGTAATATGCTGCGCCTGTCCATGCCGCTTTGCATTCTGAACGGCTTCCTGTGCAACGCGGAAAAGGGCGAGTTCGACGGCTTCATTGAGGCGTCGTTCCGAACCCAAGACATTGACTTCAACATGCGTATCCTTTTCGCCCTGCCCTAACATTTTCAGGGCGGGAATCAAACCGAGTTCTTCGAGCATTGGAGGGCGCAAATTGGCGATCAATCGGCGCAAACTGCCAACGCTTTCGACGGCTTGTGTTCGAGCAGTGGTCAAGAGGTCGATGGCGGGTTTTGGGTCGCTCTCAATCCAGCGTGTTGCCAGATCGATGCATTGGGCAACCGCAATGAGTGTCTGAACGGTATCGTCGTGCAGTTCGCGCGCGATTCGTGTCCGTTCCGCTTCCTGCCCTTCTGTCAAGGCGTGCCGAAAGGCTGCCCCTGCTTCTTGGGCTTTGCGAAGGCGCTGCGCCTTTTTCGCCATCCTACGGGTGTCCTCCATCGCTTAAAGAAATCATGCCGCGCGACAGCGCCAGCGTGACCGCTTCGGTTCGCGTCGCCACGCCGAGTTTCTGAAAGATATTTTGCAGATGCCCCTGCACCGTTCGATCTGAGATGAACAAATCCCTGCCAATTTGTTTGTTCGTCAATCCTCGCGCAGCATAGGTGAGGATTTCAACTTCGCGGTCACTCAACCCCTCGACGAGAACTAGGGCGTTCTGATCGTGCTGGACGGCTTTCGCCATCACCTGTGCATCGAAAGCCGAACGTCCCACAGCAACATTTTGCAGCGCCTTGTATAATTCGGAAAATTCAGCTGTCTTGAGAATGAAGCCGTCTGCGCCAGCGTCGAGCAGGGCATGAACATAGGCGGGATCATCGTAAGCAGTCAGGACAAGCACACGCACCTCGTCACTCTCTTGCCGAATACGGCGTGTTGCCTCAATGCCGGTTAGTTCAGGCATGTGGATGTCCATCAAGACCACATCAGGATGAAGTTCGCGTACGAGCTTCACCGCTTCCGCGCCCGTTGTGGCTTCGCCAATAACCTCAACGCCAACGCTCTCCAAATACATCCGTGTTCCTTGACGAACGATCTTGTGGTCTTCTGCCAAAATGACTCGCATGTTCATAGACTTTCTGCATTCGTTTCCTGTTTGGGTGGACAAGGAACTGTGCCGTATGAACAAAACACACAGCAGTCTCCAGCATTCGGTTTCAGCCACGTTCCGCAGCGGCTGCATTGGTAGAGATACTGACAGGCGTCAGTGGGCATTATTTCGGTTTTCCTGAAGCCGCAGTGCGGACAGGTGATGATGGATTGAAGTTGTATCATGGTTATTCTTTCAATTCCCTCCACATTCCTATTGTAGAGGATGTTCATTTGCTAAAACACCGCTAAATGGCGCATAGAATACTCTGGACATTCTGCTAAACTACATCATAATGCACTTTATGCGAGTGAGGAGAAAAAGCAGTGGAGTCGAAAACCTTCAAAGTCCTAAATATGACCTGCAACGGTTGCGTGAGCACCGTGCGGAGCGAGATTGAACAGATCGAGGGCGCGGAGGTGGTGGACATCAACAAGGCAGCGCAGCTTGTGACCGTCAATTGGCAACCTCCGGCGTCGTGGGAATTGATCGAACGCCGCCTGAGCGACATTGAATACGCCCCTTCCGAAGCTTAAGTTAAGCGTACTAGGAATGAAAACGACCCTGACGAGTTTCAGGGTCGTTTTATTATCGCTATCGTACTCGATTACGCTGTTGCGACGGAATGAGGCGCAGTTTCGCGCTGCGCTGCACTGCTGTTATGAGTATCGCCCATCACGCGAACCCGGCGAAGGCGAAGACTGTTGCTTACCACGAAGAAGGACGAGAAAGCCATTGCCGCAGCAGCAAGAATCGGTAACAGCAATCCCAGCATCGCGACGGGTATCAGGATGACGTTGTAGAAGAACGCCCAAAACAGGTTTTGATAGATGGTTTGCATGGTTGCGCGGCTGAGATGAATTGCGCGTACAACGCCGCGTAAATCTCCGCTGACCAGCGTTACATCCGAGGCTTCCATCGCAATATCGGTGCCTGTGCCAATCGCAATCCCCACATCCGCCTGAGCGAGTGCCGGAGCGTCATTAATGCCATCCCCGACCATCGCCACGCGCTTGCCTTCGCCTTGAAGCCGTTTGACTGCTTCCACTTTCTGATCAGGCAGCACTTCTGCGAGGACACGATCAACGCCAACTTCGCGGGCGATGGCTTGAGCTGTACGCTCGTTGTCACCCGTTATCATGACCACTTCGATCCCCTGCTGTCGCAGCACCGCTATTGCCTCGCGCGACCCATCCTTCACAGTATCGGCAATGCCGAGAACGCCCATCAACTGATTATCGACAAGGGTCAGCACGACAGTTCGCGCTTTTGCCTGCAAGTGTTCAATCTGCGCTTGCACAGTGTCCAAGTTATGTCCCTGCTCGCGGATGAAACGCGGGCTGCCAATGGTTACACTTCGACCATCTACAGTAGCGCGCACCCCACGTCCAGACTCCGCCTCGAAGGTCTGCGGTTGCGTCACTTTGATGTTCTTGTCCTGTGCTGCCTGAACAACCGCTTGTCCAAGTGGATGCTCGCTACCACGCTCCGCGGTTGCTGCCAAGTAGAGCAGGTCGCGTTCGGTGCTCCCGTTTAGGGCAATGACATCGGTGACACTGGGTTCGCCCCGCGTAATTGTCCCGGTTTTGTCCAACGCCACGACCTGAACACGCTTAGCATGTTCCAGTGCCTCGCTGTTCTTGAAGAGGACGCCCATTTCTGCGCCACGCCCCGTACCGACCATAATTGCTGTTGGGGTAGCGAGTCCGAGCGCGCAAGGGCAGGCAATGACTAGCACAGCGACGGCATTTACCATTGCCGCTGTGAAACCAACTTGCCCCGCCAGCAGCCAGCCGAGAAAGGTGAGTGCCGCCAGTACGATCACAATAGGGACGAATACGCTCGACACGCGGTCAGCGATACGCTGAATAGGCGCTTTCGACCCCTGAGCTTGTTCGACGAGGTGGATAATCTGCGCTAACGCGGTTTGCGCGCCGACTTTTTGCGCTTCGACGATCAACCGCCCCTGCTTGTTCACAGTTGCGCCGATGACTTCGCTGCCCGCGTCTTTGTTGACTGGCAAACTCTCTCCGGTCAACATGGACTCGTCAACGCTTGAGCGCCCCTCAAGCACCACACCATCCACCGGAATTCGTTCGCCGGGTCGCACGATCAGCACATCGCCCACCAGCACATCGTCAATGGCGACTTGTATTTCTTCACCATTGCGGAGAATCGTGGCAATCTTCGGTGCGAGACCCATTAGCTTCTTGATTGCCTCGCTGGTACGACCTTTGGCTTGCGCTTCCAGCAGCTTGCCAAGCGTAATCAAGACCAGAATGACTGCCCCCGTTTCGAAGTAGACGTGATCCCCTACTGCATCGGAGAAGTCGAAGGTGAGACCAAGCAGCACAACCACACTGTACAGATAAGCCGCCAGTGTCCCCATTGCAATCAGGGTATCCATGTTGGTGTAACCGTTGCGTGCCGCTTTGTATGCGCCAACCATGTACTGACGTCCGACGATAATCTGAACCGGAGTGGCGAGCAGGAAAAACAAGTAAGGCATTCCCGACCAGAGCAGCCAATTCAACGCCGGAATTGGACCCTCCATCGCGCCATTCATGACGTGTACAGCCATGCTGCTTCCCATAATGCTCGTCATGTAGAGGTCCCGCGCCATACTTAGCAGGAACAATGGGACGGTGAAGATCGTTCCGATTAGCACTAGTCGTTTCTGGCGTTCGATTTCCGCCTCTCGCGCCGCGCGTTCAGCATCTTCCGGTGCATCTGAATCAGCAACGTCGACGACGCCATAACCCACTGCTTCAACAGCTTTGACCAGATCACCGCGTCGCACCACGTTAGGGAGGTAGTGAACAGTGGCGCGCTCAGTCGCAAGATTGACATTGACCGACAGAATTCCCGGCTGTTTCTCAATGGCGCGTTCAACATTGCGGACGCAGCTTGCACACGTCATCCCGGTGACTGGTAGTTCAAGGGTAGCAGTTGCGACACTGTAACCGGCATCTTCCACGCCGTTAATCAGTTGCGACACGTCTGTTTGCGTGGGATCAAACTGGACGCTGGCACGCTCGGTCGCAAGATTGACTGAAGCTTCTTGCACACCCGCTGTTTTTGTCAGCGCGCGTTCCACGTTACGAACACAACTTGCACAGGTCATGCCTGTAACTGGCAATTCGATACGTTGCAAAGTCGTTTCCGACATTCTTCACTCCTAGCTTGATCCTCGTTTTGTCACAGCACACAGCGTACCTATGCACGAATTATCTGTGATGCGCCAAATGGCGTGTGTTGCATCACGTTTTCGAACCATGAGATTCTTTCACATAAGTTCTGATCGAATGAGAGGGGCTTTGCCGTTCGTTGTGCGTGGAACGGCAGAAACAACCTCAACGTTAATATTCGGCACCTTGACCGATTGTATTTCCAATGTGCTTCGCAGCACTCCGATAAATGCCTCTTGGTTTCCTAAAGTGTTAGTCACCAGCACATGCAAACCATCGCGCCGCAGCACGATTTGCCAAGCACTGACCGATACGCTGTCCATCACGCTATGAAAAACGTTAGGATGAACAGGAATCTGCTCCCCATGCAGCCCTTCAAGCATCAAGGTGTCCTCTTGTCTGCCTTGAACCGCCTCCACAAGATTAAACACCCGCCCGCTTTGGCACGCGCGATCACTGAAACGTAGGCTGTCGTTGAGTTCATAGCGGATCAGGGGTTGGGTGTGATTGAACAGCACCGTGACCAGCAGCTTATCACCGTAGACGCCCGGCGGCACAGGCTGGTTTTGCTCGTCAACGTTTTCCACGAGAATCAGGTCTTCATACAGGTGCATTCCATCGTGCTGCTCACATTCCGCAGCGATCCCGGCAGTTTCTGTAGCAGCATACTGGTTGAACAGAATCTTGCCCCATGCAGTTTCGATCAAGCGCCGAGCCTCGTCAGTGAGCACTTCGGAACTCGAAAACACAAGCTGCGGGTGGATGTTCAACCGTCCCTCAAGCTGTTCAACGGCGAACATGCGCGCCATTGAAGCGTAAGCAATGAGTATCTCCGGCTTCCAGTCGTTTAACTGCCGCACGAGGGTTTGAACAGGTTCGCTTGCCGACAGCCGAAGCGTCGATACCCAGGGGCTGCGAAGTGTCGTTCCAACAAGATAAGACATATGCCAAGGGGTAACCGAGGAGACGACAGCCATTTTCCGATGGTGCGTTAAATCGACCTGCACTCCTGCCCACTCATAACCCCGTGCAAAAGATGCCAGCACCATTGCCCACTCACGTCTGTTGAACAGAAAGATGCCGGGGTTGCCACTACTGCCAGAGGTCGCATTGACCCAATAACGATTGAGATAGGGCGCGTCCGGTGTTTGCTGCATATGCGCTCGAATATCGAGAAGGTGAACCGCACGATCTGTTACCAAGTCATCGAAATGCTCCATGAGCATCTTCTTTGTGAGAACAGGAAGTTCATGTAGCGGACGATCCTGCAACCCGGCGTGAAACTCTCGGTAGAAGGGTGAGTGCGCGTAAGCGTATTCACGCAGTTTACGAAGTGCGTGTGCTTGGTAATCTGCAAGTTGTGAGCGCGTCCACTGATCATGTGAGCGCAGCTGCCGTGAATTGACGAGCAGTCTGAACAGCATCTGAGCGTTCATTTGAAATTCCCTTTGTGCATTGACAGCCGCAGCATCTTCATCGTCTTACCGATCGTATAGGTGTTTGGCAGCAGTCACACGCGCCAAATGGCGTGTTCTATTCCCCGTAATAACCACACCTTGTGTGCAACCTGTGCAATTGGAATTGGATGGGACTATCCGAAAATACGCCTTAGGGGCATGCGCCAAATGGCGTATTGCTTCTTGAAGAAACTCTAGGATAAGCTAGAAAAGTGTTCTTCGGAGAACGTGCTTAGGCTTTTTACACAGTAAGAGGATGCACAGAAATAGTGAATGACAAATGGCGACTGTCTTGTTGTGGCGCGCCGCTGCTTCTCACCTTGTGTGTTTGTGCCACAGTGATTTTGATCGTCGCCGCGCGCTCGATACCTGAAAATGAGCAAACACAAGTGGTCGATGGGCGTTCGGATCAAGCACAACCGTCACATGGAGAAGCTGTCTCTGACGGCTCACCGATTCAGATACTCGACAGATCGTTTACAGAGACGGAAATTGCGCAAGGGCAAGTCGTGTACACGCAGTATTGTGCTGCCTGCCACGGCGTTGACGGTCAAGGTCAATTTCCCGAAGCACCGCTTGTACCCGACAGTACCGGGCGTCTCGGTGCGCCACCACATAACGAAACCGGACACACATGGCATCACAGCGATGTACTGCTTATACGTTATGTGACTGAAGGCGGGTTCAGCGACCCCACCCGCTTTTACACCATGCCCCCTTTCGGTGACATTTTGACTGATGAACAGATTTTACAGGTAGTTGCCTACATCAAGACGATGTGGACAGATGAACAGCGGGCATCTCAACGACAACTAACTGAAGAAGAGCAAACCATGTTCTCTGATTGACGAAGGAGACATGCGAAGCGGAATACCGTATTTAGGCATCAAAGGAGGATTCCTTGAGGAAATCGAACAAGCTTCAACAATCGAAGTCGCCTCCGCGACCCACGTGGCTGCTCCCAGCGGTCATTGTAGGTGCGGTCGTCATCTTACTCGCTATCGTTGCCGTGATTACCGGCACACGACGTGAACCTTTTGAGCCAGAGGTTACAGGCGAACCACGTGCAGAAGTTGACCAGAGCAGTGTTGATCACGGGTTAGTACGCTTTAATCAACCTGTCGAGAGCGTATTCCGCGTTCGCAATGTCGGGGATCAACCGTTGACCATTCTAGGGGAGCCGCGCGTCGAACTCGTGGAAGGGTGTTGACCGCCCCGCGCTGTCGTCAGTTTGACGACCTTACAGCCCGGAGATGAAGCGACGGTTACTCTGCGCTTCACTATGCACGAAGGTATGGGCGGACAACACGAGTTCCGCGTGCATGTCCTGACCAATGATCCAACGCAGCCTGAAATCCTGTTGACAGTCCGCTCAACGTGGGGCGCGTAACGCAGACGTCGGAGATAACGCTTGTTTCTCCGGCGTGAAACTGTAGCCGGAATACCGAAAGAAGCAGAAGGGTTGGAAACGCGACCCTTCTGCTTTTTGACAAGTGGATGGCGACAGGCAAAGTTGATACGGATGGATAAGCCAAATAGCGCTATTCCCTAAACCCCCTAAGATCATAAAATGTGCATATACGTTGACATGATCTGATCCTACGACAGGGAGGATGTATGGTCGCCGTTGATTTGCTTTTCAGGGGTTTGGGCAAACCTTTGACTGTGAGGGCTGCACGTAGGGCGATAGTTGGCAGAAATCGTTCCCGATATGAACCTGAAAAAGGGCGATTCACTACTGCGGAAATCAACCGTATCCTGAATCAGACGTGGAAAGATTTTGGGCTGCTACTTCCCAATTTGCCTCGTGAACCAACGTTAGGCAGCAGGATTAGTCTCAAGCTGGCAGCATTGACACTAACCTTTTTCCGTAACCTTACTACCTCCGGCATAGAAGCCCGATACGCGCTTGAACTTGTTTCCGATGTGTGCTGGAGAATTTTTCAGCAGTGGGGACATGTCGTGAAACGGGTTTATCGGCTGTTTGGCATCGATATCGTCGGTCTGTATTCTCAGCATGCACAGCTAGACGGCAGTTGGACTCTGGGTTTTCCATTTAACCCACCCGGCTTTCTTGCTCGTTACACACCCGTAGAAGGTGGGGTGGGGTTTAATGTCGTTCGCTGCCCAATCGCCGAATTTATGCGTTCACAAGGGGCATCTGACCTAGCAGTGGGCACCTGGTGTATGCTAGATTACTCTTTTTTAGAGATGCAAGGACTTCGGTTGGAACGCTCAAAAACCCTTGCAAAGGGTGACAAAGAATGCGATTTTCGCTTGTATCCCAATGATCAGTGATTGGTAGTCACGAGCGAGTATAGACTTTGCTTGACCTCTAGCACAATGATTAAACCGTCGTCACTCAATTGTTCAGACCGCTTTTAAAAACGAAATCACAGAAAACGTGAGGCGAACATCCAATTCGCCTCACGCCAGATAGAATTTACGCACGATTGAGGTCGAGACCGCGTAGCAACTGTGCATTGATCGACACGATCACTGTGCTAACGGACATGAACACCACGCTGTGCAGGATTCTGAACGACTCAAGAAACTCCATCGCAACCATCGCAAGTAGGCTGGTGATTACCTTGTCACCTACTACCCCGACACGGTTTGCCCCATCTTGCAGCAGGTTGCCTAACTGACACACAGAAGAAAAATACACCGTTTGCGCGTCACAAGTTTCGTGTCTCACGGGTTTTAATCGTCAGCGATTCCGTACTCCGTGTCAAGTTCCGAGCGTCGCTGCGTCACCTGTGTTTGCCATACGCGCTGTTCTTCTGTCCACCACAATGACATGTAAGCGATCAACTGATCGATCTCTTCGTCAGTCACGACGCCGTCAAAAGGGGGCATTGGATAATGATTGAGCGGGTTTTGAATACCGTTCAGGATGACCTGACGTAAAACCTGGCTAGGGTGCTGCCAAGTATGCCCAACTGCATCATGCGGCGGAACGGTGTGCAGCCCAAGCTGTTGTGTGTTCGGGACGGTCGATGCGAGTTGCCCTTCCCCTACGTAGCCGTGACAATGTGCACATCTTAGATTGTAAACACGCTCACCTATCTGCAAATCGGGATCGGCGGCAATTATTGCAACACGCTCTGGTGAATCAGTAGAACGCGCTGAGACAACGGGGGGTTCGGTGCTAGTTTGGCACGCCCCGAGTAGTACGACCAAAGCTAGACCAGACATGATCCGAGCCAAGTACCTCACACCCACACTTTGTCGAAGTCCTGCGAACAGCAGCTTCATACTGGAACTGCTCGTGCGACAAAATCAAACTCCAGCTGCACCTGCTCTGCAACGCCGTGATAAGCGAGCATATCGTCGTCTAGAATTCCGAAATCACTTCGGTTGACGATTGATCGTGCAGTTCCACGGATCGTTTCGGCGCTTTCCACCGTGACTTCAACAGCAAACGTCACTGGACGAGTGTTGCCCCGTAAAGAAAAATTCCCAGTAACTTGAAAATTCACCGTTTGACCTAGTGTGATAGGTTGACTGGGCAATCCGCTAAATGCCGTCGGAACAAAATCCGTGAACTCAAACGCATCTTGAGCGGTAAGTAGAACACAACAGCGAATTGAATTGTCGCGATCAGGATCGTCCGTTCTCAGGGTTCGCAGATTAATGCGGATCACCCCTAACTGAGAATTCTCAGGGTTTGCAAAGTCGATGATGACATCACCCGCGATCTGGTTAGTCGTCCCAACAGCTGTCCCTGATGGGATGGTTTCATCGACTGAGAATCGAGCAACCGATTCGCTCGATGAGATCCGAAAGAGCTGTGTGGTCGGCGTGACTGATGTTGATGTCGGCATGGCACCACTCGTCATAGCCGCCATGTCATGCGTCGGACTCGGGGCGACGTTTGTCGTTGTAAGTGCTGTGGTTGGTTGAAGCGACGGTATAGCACCAACGGTCGGCACTGCCGTTAGACTGTCCAGCGATAACGTGGGCGCGCTAATGGGGGCGCTAGGTTGATCGTTCGCGCCAGTGACACGAATGAAGATGAACACACCACCCACACCCCCAAGAATGGCACCGACAACCATCCCCAGCAGAAAAGTGGCAGCGAGAAAGGGAACGAACTTTCGTGCAGGTTTGACATCATTGTAGTTACCAGCGAAACGCGCCAACAGAGACTCCTTTACGGATTACGAACTAGAATGTTTCAGGCAGCAGCCAAATCGAGCCGCCGCAGCAACTGTGCGTTGATCGACACGATTACTGTGCTAACGGACATGAACACCGCGCCTATGGCGGGGTCGAGCAGAATGCCGAACGGCGCGAGAATCCCCATTGCCAGCGGGATAGCAACCACGTTGTAGCCGGTTGCCCAGATCAGGTTCTGGATCATCTTGCGGTAGGTAGCACGGCTGAGACGGATGATCTTCACGATGTCCAGTGGATTCGACTTCACTAGGATAATCCCCGCGCTCTCAATCGCTACGTCTGTCCCCGCACCAATCGCGATGCCTACATCTGCCGTCACTAACGCTGGAGCATCATTGACACCATCGCCAACCATCGCCACTTTGTTCCCGCCGCGCTGCAATTCCCGCACCTTGTCTGCTTTATGTTCAGGGAGTACTTGCGCGAAGTAGGTATCGATGTTGAGCTTTTTTGCCACTGCCTTTGCAACCGCTTCACTGTCCCCCGTGAGCATCGCCACTTTCAAGCCAAGATCGTGGAGATGGCGCACTGCCTCGTAGCTCTCCTCTCGAATCACATCGGCAATCGCAAACAGGGCAATGACACCACGCTCGTTGGCGAGGTAGATCACCGACTGCCCCGCTTCTTCGGCAGATTGCCTGGCGGCTTGTAAGGCTGGGGGAACGTTCCACCCTTGCTGTTCAAGCAGGCGCGGTCCACCGACGAAATAATTGGCGCCGTTCACAGACGCTTTAACACCGCGCCCGGCAAGGCTTTCAAAGCTCCTCACGGGTGAGGGCTGAACGTTTTTCTGTTGAGCGTACTCGCGAATGGCGCGGGCAATCATGTGTTCGCTGTCTCCCTCAATCCCGGCGGCAATGCTCAACGCTTCCTGCTCGGCGATGCCATTGGTTGCAAAGTCCACGATCCCCTGCTCGCCTTTGGTGAGCGTGCCCGTCTTGTCGAAGATGATGTAGTTGAGGTCCTTCGCACTTTCCAACGCCATGCGTTGACGCACGAGCAAGCCATTGCGGGCTGACAGCGTGGTTGAAATGGCGACAACCAGCGGAACGGCGAGTCCGAGTGCGTGGGGGCAGGCGATGACGAGAACCGTGACAGTATTTCGTACCGCATCTGGGACTCTACCTGTCAAGAGCAGCCAACCGAGCAGCGTCAAAATGCCTGCGCCAATGGCGACGAGAGTCAGGTAGAAAGCAGCGCGCTGCGCGAGCGTCTGGGCGCGGGATTGGCTCTTCTGCGCTTCCTCGACCAGCCGCATAATGCCCGCCAACGCCGTGCCTTCCCCGACTTTCGTGATTTCGACTCGCAGCGATCCTGAGCCATTGACTGTACCGCCGATGACCTCTTCACCCGGCTGCTTATCGACGGGCTGGCTTTCTCCAGTGATCATCGATTCGTTGACGCTGCTTTCACCTTCGACAACCTGTCCATCTGCCGGAATACTGGCTCCAGGGCGGATGAGTACGCGATTACCTACCTGAAGTTGATCGACAGAGATAACTTCAGTCTGACCGGAAGGCAAAATACGTTCTGCGGTATCTGGAAGCAATTTCGCCAGCTCGCGCAGCGCCCCTTGCGCTTGACCGACGCTTCGCAGTTCGATCCAGTGACCGAGCAGCATAACCGTGATGAGCGTTGCCAGTTCCCAGAAGAAGTCCATCGGCATCCCCATCGCATCTTGCGGGGGGAAGAAGAACACGCCGACACTGTAGAGATACGCCGTCGTTATCGCCAGCGAAATCAGAGTCATCATGCCCGGCTGCCGTTGAGCCAGTTCCTGTCGCGCCATACTCAAAAAGGGCAGACCGCCGTAAAAGAAAATGACCGATCCCAAAATGGGTGCGATCAGATTACTGCCGGGGAAGGTCGGCATGGAGAGGTTGAGCCACTGCTGAACCATTGGCGAATACAACACGACGAGAATCGTCAGCGGTAGGGAGACGAAGAAGCGGTTTCGCATCATCGCCAAATGCCCTTCATGCATCACCCCATGTCCGGCATGAGCGTCGTGTGTACCGTGACCTGCATGTCCACTCTGTGTCTGGTCTGGTTCGAGTAGTTCATTAGCGCGATAGTCATGGTTGTGGGCGGCATGATCAGCAGCACGTTCAACAACGGTTTCGTGATTCCCATGATCCATGTGTTGCGAATGCTCGCCGCGATCCACAGGGGGCGTAGGCTTAGTCATTTGGTGATGCTGGTGATCATGAGCCTCATGTGCATTATCATTTGTACGATCCGAACCGCTTTTCTGCGGAGAAGCATTCATGTTTCCCTCTCCTATCTCTCGTCCTTCGTTATGAAACACGTTCATTGTAGGTCTTCCTAGCAGAAGCGCGGATGCGTCATTTGGCGTGTTTATTGTGTATGCAGTCTGGCTTAGCCTTCGTTTGCCGCTTCTGTTCGCTGCTGCTGATACACCCGTTGGTCATTCGTCCAGAGCGACTTGATGTAAGCAAGGATTGACACAATTTGTTCATCGGAGAGCTGCTCGCCAAACGCAGGCATTGGGTAAAAAGCAGATGGATCACCCATTCCTCCCTCGCGCACATAACGGAATAGCAGCGCGTCGTCGTGGTGCCACGTGTGTCCGCTCTCGTTGTGCGGTGGAGCGCCATAACGTCCGGTAGGATCTGGCTCAAGCGGTGTATTAGGGAACTGTCCTTCACCATTTACACCATGACAAGCTGCACAGTATTGAGCGTAAAGCTGCTGACCTTGTTCGATGCGGGCGCTGTCGATCACGCGATCTTCAAAGGTGACAGGGATCGAAGCACCACTGCACGCTGCAACCACCCCTGTAAGCACAAACAACGTCAGTGTGAAAAGACGAAATTTAGTCAGCTTAGCGTCACTCATCGATTTATGAGGTTCCGTCCGCTATCAAGCCAAGCATTCATTCCACCCGGCACGTCCCATACTTGGCTGTAACCCAATTCAACCAGCGCCTGACTCGCAATCTCGCTCATGCGTCCACTACGGCAGTACAGGATGATCGGCGCATTCTTGTCCGAAAGCGCATCAGTGAGGACGACGATATCGTTATAGGCAGCTTGAATATCAGTTCCTTCAATCTCACCTTCGTAGGGTATATGTACGTTGACCACGGTATACACATCCCCTTGCGTTTCGAGGGCAGACGCAAACTCATCGATGGTCATCGTTTGGTACTCGCCTGCAGTTCCTACGGACGCGGTTGCGGCAACAGACGTAGGACTTGCCGATGGGCTGACACCACTACACCCAGCAACCATCAAGATCGCGGCAAGAATCAGAGCACGGATGGCAGTTAACATCTTGAAGTTATCCACAATTTGGACATCCCGTTCTTAGAACGGAGAACGATAGCAGCACGCGCACGGTTTGACATACGCCAAATGGCTTACTGTTCCGTTGAAAATAACAGGCGATTCGGCGCGTGACTCGCTATTTGAGAAATCGTATTATCGTTCAGATAAGATTGCGGATTTCTAAATCTGATGGACACAAGACCTGTATTGCTCGGCGATGTCCAGCGCCGGGTGAACCGCGTTTCTCTGGTTCGTACAGCCTTATCACATTGGCTACTTTGGGTTGTCCTTGTGCTGGGAATCTATAATGCCCTCCCTTTTTTCGCACCGGTCGCCATGCGCTTCGGATGGGGAGAAGCGGGCAATCTGATCTACAACCTTTACTCCACCCAGTGCCATCAAATGGCGCAGCGTTCGTTTTTCCTGTTTGGCAGCCAAGTTATGTATTCGATTGACGCGCTGCCCGTGAATGCGGCTGAACGCAATGCCCTGCTCTCCCTGCGGGAGTATCGTGGTGACGAAACACTTGGTTGGAAAGTGGCTTGGTCGGATCGAATGGTCTATATGTACGGAAGTCTTTGGCTTAGTGCGCTCATCTATGGGTTCTGGTCGCGCCGCCACTTCGTAAGACCGCTTCCGTTCTGGACGTTTCTGCTTTTCCTGTTACCTATGGCATTGGACGGCACAACCCATTTACTGAGTGATGTTAGTGGATTAACCGACGGTTTCCGCTATGACAACGCTTGGCTTGCGTCACTCACCAACGATGTATTTCCCAGCAGTTTCTACGTTGGCGATGCCTTTGGCTCGTTCAATTCTTATGCTCGCATGATCAGCGGAGTCCTGTTTGGTTTTGGCATCGTCTGGGTGTTCTTCCCCTGGGTTGATCAGGAAGTTCGCAGAACTGTGCTGGTGCTAGACGAGAAGTTAACACGATTTGAACACTACGTAGAGGCTGTTGGCATGAATCCCCTACGGCACAGTGGAAAGCGTGGTAACGACGAAACTTGACCTCACGGGAAGCGAACTGCCTGTCACTACGCTTTCGTTTGTGTATCGTCTGTATGCAGGAGGTTACTGAATGAAGAAGCAGTACTTGGTCTTTCTCGTGATAGCTCTGGTGTTGACAGTCTTTCTGGTGCCGACAGCGTTCGCCGATGATCCTGTTGAAGGGCGTGCAGGTCGCGCAGAACTGCGTTTCATGGAAGGGATGAGCGATCATCACCAGATGGCTATTGATATGGCAAACGACTGCCTCTCGAACGCAACGGATGAAGACCTGCGAACCATTTGTCAGAACATCATTGACGCGCAAAGTGCCGAGATCGCCCAAATGCAGGAATGGCTCTTGAATTGGTACAACGTGCAGTATGCACCGATGCCAATGATGGAAATGATGGAAATGATGGGCGGCATGGGTGGCATGGATCACGGTGGAATGGAAGGAATGCCGCACACCGATCCCCCAATGATGATGGGCATGATGGCGGGGCTGAACCGTTTGGAAGGTGTCGAGTACGATATAGCGTGGGCAGAGTCGATGATCGATCATCATGATGACGCCATACACATGGCGGAGCGCCTTCTAGAGCGTGTTCCACAAGGTGAAGGGCATGACGAACTTCGTTCACTTGCGGAACAAATCATCGAAGATCAAACTGGCGAAATCGAAACGTTGGAAAACCTGATCAACGAGTTGAGCGCCTAGTTTGTTTGCCGAAAGGGGTATTCCTGCTTTCAGTATCAACCTCTGTTCATCGACGTTCTCTATCCTCCAACGCTTTGCGCTACGGTGCTGAATCAGTATGCCGAAAAGTTGTCGGTAGAAGAAGGATGAGAGGAGAAAGATCATGCATCAGCACGGAACGCAGCAAACGAGCCGGGAAATGCAGGACTGCATTCAAGCATGTCAGGAATGTCATAGTGTTTGCCTGACAACAGCCCAGCACTGCTTGCAGATGGGTGGACGTCATGCCGCCCCCCAGCACATCACCCTGCTGCTTGACTGCGCGCAGATTTGTCAGACTAGCGCCGACTTCATGCTTCGCGGTTCAGAACTGCATGGGCGCACTTGTGGTGTGTGTGCGGAGGTATGCGAACGGTGCGCGCAGGACTGTGAGCGTCTCGACCCGAATGACCAACAAATGCAGATGTGCGCGCAGGTTTGCCGTCAATGTGCGGACTCGTGTCGACGCATGGCAAGCACCATGAGCATGTAGTAACTTTACCTGTCACCCCACCTCTCGCCAAAAGAGGTGGGGTGAGGTTTAACAACGTTTTTAGTGAGTTCTGGTGTCTGTTTTACTGCTGAAGAAGATAATGACCTCGACACACATCCGTGTAGTGCTTGCAGACGATCACGCCGTAGTTCGCAAAGGAATCCGCGACTTTCTTGATGACGACGGCAATATCGAAGTGCTGGCTGAAGCTGGAGACGGGCAAAAGGTCAAGGAGCTTGTTGCTGCTTTACAGCCAGATGTTGCCATCCTTGACATCCGTATGCCTGGTGCTACCGGGATCGAGGTGACTCGTTGGATTCGTGAGCAAGGGTTGCCCGTCCGCGTCCTCATTTTGAGTGCCTACGACGATGATGCCTTCGTCGTTGCTGCACTGCAAGCGGGAGCAAATGGATACGTTCTGAAAAGCGCGGAAGCGGAACAAATTACTTCGGCGGTTCGAGCAGTCTACAATGATCAGGCTGCGCTAGCGCCAGACATTGCCCGAAAACTGATGGCACATATGTCAAAGGGTAGCCAGTCTGATGCGTCGCTTGAGCCGCTCAGCGAACGCGAACGCGAAGTCTTACAGTTAGCTGCCGTTGGGTTGACCAACCGAGCGATTGGACTGAAATTGTCCATTAGCGACCGAACCGTTCAAGGACATCTTGCCAGTATTTATGCCAAGTTTCATGTTGGCAGCCGCACCGAAGCAGTGACAAAAGGGCTTCAACTGGGAATTATTCATTTACCGGAGTCGGAGGAGTGAAGCTTTTTCCTTGGTCGATCAGCTTACATGGCTTGCGCGTTCAGGTTCTGCTCTGGACTGTTCTCCCCCTGATCATTTTTCTGCTCATCTTTTCGCTGAGTGGGGTCAGCAGCCATCAAAGCTCGATGCGGGCGCTGGCGTCAGAAGAAAATTCACGCTTGGTGATTGCGCTGGCGGAATTGATTGCAGTACGGACTGAGAATGTTGCGCTACGAACAGGCGTCTCAGCAGCTCAAGTCAGCGCCGAGGCATTGGATTTGGGGCGACTGCTGCGGATGGAACACGAAAACGCAGTGAGTACACTCGTACTCTTGGATGGCAGCGGGAATATTCTGTTTGCTTACGGAGAGGCACCTGAGCAGGCGCAGATTGCTTCGTGGGATGGAGTGGAAGAAGCACTACGACGTGAAACCGGTGTTTTGTTCACGTCCGAGTCGATGCACGATGATATTGTCGCTTATGCGCCGGTTCCGAATTCTGAATGGTCATTGATTATTCGTGAATCGTGGCACTCCCTGACTGCTCCACTCATCCGGTACGAGCAAGTCATGCCCTTTATTCTCTTTACTGCGTCAGCGATTTCACTGCTGATCCTATTCTTTGGCGTTCGTTATCTGGTGCAGCCGCTGCGTGAACTGAGTGTGCGTGCAACGCGGATCGGTCAAGGTGATTTTGCCTCATCAACACAATTATATAGCGGTGTACAGGAGATTGCCGATCTGAGCCTCGCTCTCGATGAAATGGCGTTGCGGATTCAAAACTATCAAGGGTCGTTGCATGACTACGTTGGCGCAGTCACCCAGGCGCAAGAAGAGGAACGCGCACGCTTGGCACGCGAACTCCATGACGAAACCGTGCAGACGCTGATTGCGCTCGGACATAAGGCACAAATGGTACAGCGCAGCCTCAACCGGGATCCAGAACAAGCTGAGGAGCGTGTTGGGGAGCTGCGCCGAATGCTTGGGCAAGCGGTCGATGAGGTCCGCCGCTTTAGTCGAGCTTTGCACCCACATTATTTGGAAGAACTCGGGCTGATCACTGCCTTAGAAACACTGGCGCAAGAAGCGAACGCACACTTTGCCGCGTGCGGAACACCACTTCGCTTGAAACCGGAGAAAGAACTCACGATTTATCGTATCGCGCAGGAAGCCCTCAACAATGCACGCCGACATGCACAAACGGACACGATCCGTGTCGAATTGGAGTTTAAGGATGAAATGGTCATCCTTCGTGTTACGGATAACGGACTTGGATTCACAGTGCCCGACTACTTCTATGACCTGACCCGTACGGGACATTTTGGTTTGATTGGGATGCGTGAACGCGCGCAACTTGTCAACGGGCGGCTGAGCATTGTCTCACAACCCGGTAAAGGAACACAGGTGACGCTCAGTATCACCGCTTAACCAACTGTACCACCCCGCTGTTTTGCCTATTCTGCAACACGCTAAAGTGCGCGTGTCCCCAACTGCATCCTATTCTATGCTCTATGAACGCGCCAGTCGAGCGCCCTTAACGTTCAACCGCTTCTCGACCCTACACTGGGAGAAGGTAGTCATGAATCAAGTTACACGCGGCAGGCTGTTGACAGCAAGCGCGGTTTTACTCACCGCTATTGGATTGCTCGTCGGAGTCCGCCTTATCCCGTCAGTTTCCGCCCAGAACAGCACGATTGAGGGAACGATCTGGGTCGCAGACGAGAATGGGAACAGCATCACCGTCATCGACGCCAGCATGAATGAAGTCGTAACGACGCTCATGGGGATTGAAGGTCCGCATAACCTTCAAGTATCCCCCGATGGTGCAACCGTTTGGGCAGTCAGCGGGCATGACAATCTGGCAGTCCAAATTGATACCCGCACCTATGCAGTTCTTGGGACGACACCTACGGGAGAGCATCCTGCCCATATTATCGCAACCCCTGATGGTAGTACAGTCTACGTCACCAATGGCGGCGACAACAGCGTGACGGTCATCGATGCTGCCACCAAAGAAGTGATTACGACGATTCCTGTAGGGGAGTTTCCGCATGGGCTTCGTCCCAGCCCTGACGGGCGTTGGATTTATGTGGCGAATGCCAGCGATACCACGTTAAGCGTGATTGATACGACGACGAACGAGGGTGTCACCAACATCGAAGTCGGCGAACGCCCCGTTCAGGTCGCGTTTGATCCGAATGGTGAATATGTGTATTTCTCGCTCAACGGAGAAAATGCGGTTGGCAAAGTCGATGTTGCAACCCAATCGCTGGTCGGTACTGTGGAAGTCGGCGAGGGTCCTATTCAGGTTTACGTCACGCCTGATAATCGCTATGTTCTCGCTGCCAATCAAGGCACAGAGGCAAACCCTAGCACGACGGTTTCGATTATCGACGTAGCGACCTTCGCGGTTGTGGAGACTCTTGAAACCGGACAAGGGGCGCATGGAGTCGTCGTTGAGCCGTCCGGACGTTACGCCTATATCGCCAACATTTATGGTGACGATGTTGCCGTAATCGACCTGTCAACGCTGGAAGTCGTCGCCCGTGTCGCAACCGGTGACAGTCCGAATGGGATTAGTTTCTCACCGCTGCCTGCGGCTCCTGCCCAACAGCCTCAGATCGCATTGGCGCTAGATCAGGGGACTGAGGAAGACCACGACGAACATCACCCTGCTGAAGAAACGACTCCCACCCCTGCCCCTCAAGCCACTGAGGAAGATCACGCTGCCCATCATCCCGCCGATGAAGTTACCCCGACGGTTGTGCCGGAGGCAACCGAGTCCGCAATGGGGCAAATGGATATGGACAGCATGGATATGTCAGCCATGATGCAGCCCATGATGGACATGATGGACGAAATGATGGGCATGGAGATGTCTGCTGACATGATGTCGATGATGCAGCAAATGCGC
>JACSRG010000642.1 GCA_014879865.1 Anaerolinea sp. | reverse complement strand
CCGAGTTCGTTCACGTCCGCTGCGACGGTCGTAATGCCGTGCTCCCGTGCCAGCGGACCATCGCCGAACCCCACAAGCGCGACCTCATCCGGTACGCGCCGCCCCATCTCGCGCAGTCGTTCGCCGATAGCCTGTGCCATGACGTAATCCGCCGCGATCACGCCGTCGAACGTGTTTCCCGCGTGCATGTAGTCTGAAAGCGAGTGCAGGGCGGTTTCCGGGTCGAAGTCGCCGCTGATGTAACCCGCATCGGCGATGCTGTGGCGCAGCAGGGCTTCGCGGAATGCCGCTTCACGCTGCTGCGCGTCGAACTGCTCGGCGATTCCGCGCACGAACAGCAGGCGACGCCGCCCGCAGTCGATGACCAGATGCCGCACCAACTCTAGAATGCCCTGCCGGTTGTTGAACACGACCGCCGGGATCGGCAGTTCGCGGACGTGGTGACTGACGAGGGTAACGGGTTTGCCCGCCGCCAGCGCAGCAGCGAGGAACGCGTGCGGCGCGGCGTTGGCGATGCTCAAAAAGCCGTCGGCGTCATGGGGCATGAAACGGGGGTATGCTCCAGCGCTCTCACCCTGCGCATCAATCATGATCTCTGCGCCGACCTCACGCGCACCCGCGATCACCTGTCGCTGAAAGATGCCATCGGGCGAATTGGTCAGAATTGCCAGTTTCACAGCAGCCCCAATTCAAGCTGGATCGCGCGCGCCGCCGCGCCAAGCGCCGTCAGATTTGGCGTATCGTCAATCACGAACAGCGTGCGATCTACCAGCGCGGGCAGCACGTGCGCGCGCGTGTATTCGACCGTTTGTTGGAGGAAAGAGCCGCCGAGGTCACTTATCAGCCCGGCGAGCGCGAGCGTATCGGGACGGAGCAGGGCAATCACCCACGCGAATAACGGCGCGAGTTCTCTGGCGAGTTCGTCGCACAGCCGGATCGCCGCCGCGTTTCCCTGCTCGGCAGCAAAGCGAATATAGGCATAGGTCAAATCAAGACGCTGCGGATGCAGCAGATCGAGTGCCTGCGCCTTTGCCAAAACGCTGTTCCAGCCTAGCCGGTCGTGCAGCGGCGTTTGCCCCGCGTCGGCGAGGAAACCGACTTCGCTGCCGAGATGATATGCTCCACCCGCGAACACGACGCCGACCCCCACGCTGCTGCTGATCATGACCGTCGCAAGACTGCCGCTCACCGAACCGAATGTGAACTGCGCCAGCGCCGCCAGCTCGGTGCTGTTGGCGACGCTGACCGGAACGCCGAAGTGCATACGCAGGCGTTCGCCGAGCGCGAAGTCTTCCCACGAGTAGCGTGGCGCGGACACGATCACGCCCTGCGCGTCTACGATGGCGGAAATCCCAACGCCGATACACAACAGCGGCGCGTGAAGCTGCGCGATCAACCCGTTGATCACCATGACCGTTGTTGCGAAGGCAGTGTCGGGATCGGTGGCGGGCAGAACGGCGGCATGCTCCGCGATTACTTCGCCGTCGAGGTTGGTTAGCATTCCGATGACCGCGCTCTGGTTGATCGATATGCCGATCACCTGCCGCGCGTCCCGGATAAAGCGCAGCAGTCGCGGACGTTTGCCACCGCTCTCGGTCGAAGCGCCGAAGCCTTCTTCCACCAGAAGCCCATCCGCGATCAGCGACTCGACCAGATCCGACACAGCAGGTTTGGTCAGGTCGGTTTCCTGCGCCAGCGCGGAGCGACTCGTCGCCGCTCCGGTGAACACGTGGCGCAAGATCAACTGGCGGTTGTGCCGCCGCAGTTGGCTTCTGGTCGCTTTGCCCGGTTTCACGCCGTTACTTCACCTCCGGCAGTGCGCAGGGCAGCACGCCGTGCGCTTCGATCTCGCCAAACAGCACCCGTGTCACTGCTTCCATGCTCACGGGACGAATGCCATATGTGCACAGGTAGTTTTCTACCATCGGAAAATCAACCAGATCATACGGCGTTCTCAGCGCGATCACAATCGGGTTCATCCCGCGCGCGTACAGTTCTTGCACCAGCGCCACCTGCTGCGGATCGTTGTGCGCGTTGTACGTGCCGACGATCACCGTGTTCGCCGTTTCGCCCATGTGGACAATCGACGGGATGTCCAATGCATCGAGCGGATATTGCAGATGCGTCGTCCGGTTGTGCCGCCGCGAAATCGCGTCGCCAAGCATCAGCTTGACCTGTTCGGACGTATCCGCTGGAGTCAGGTTGATGGGGTAGGGCGTGATCACGAGAATATGGTCGTCTTCGTTGGGTTGCAAGCGTACATCCCCTTTGACGCGGGTGATCGAGGCTTCGGCGATTTCGCGGGCAATCGCCTGATGCTCGGCGCAGCCTACCACATCGAACGATGGGCGGGTACGCGGGAGACGTTCGCGCGCGGCGCGAATCCGGGCTGCCGAAGCCGGATCTTCAGTCAGCAGCGGCACGAGGTCAAGCTGTCCGGTTAAGTGACCGAGTAAGACCAAGTCCGCGCCGGCGTCGAGGGCGGCGGTGATGCTTTCCAGCTTGCCGAAGCGGGCGACGGCATGCATATCCATCGCGTCGGTCAGCACCAAGCCTTCGAAGCCCATATCGGTGCGCAGCAGATCGGTCAGAATCTTCTTCGACAGCGTTGCGACATGATCGGGATCGAGGGCATTGACGCGGATGTGCGCGGACATCACTGCCGCCACGCCTGCCTTGACGGCGGCGCGGAAAGGTGCGAGTTCGATGCGGTTGATCCGCTCGATGTCATACGGGATAACCGCTTCATTGTAATGCGTATCCGTTGCGGTATCGCCGTGACCGGGGAAGTGCTTGACGGTAGCGATTACGCCTTCGGCTTGCATCCCGCGAATCATCCCGATGCCCATGTCGGCGACCAGTGCCGGATCGTCGCCAAATGAGCGGAGCCCGATAGTCGGGTTCGCCGGGTTAACGTTCACATCCACTGACGGCGCAAAGTTCAGATTGACGCCCATCGCCAGTAGTTCGCGTCCAAGCACGCGCCCTGCCTTTTCTGCCAACTCGGAGGATCGGGTTGCGCCAAGTGCCATGTTGCCGGGGAGTTCCGTTGCACCGCCTGTGATAGCGATCAACTGCCCGCCCTCCTGATCGATTCCGATCAGCGGCGGCGGATTACCGCCGCGCGCGGCTGCCGCATGGAGCGAAGTCGTCAACGCGTTGAGCTGCGCAGGCGACTCGACGTTGTAGGCGAACAAACAAAAGCTGCTGATCAGCCCTTTTTCTAGCCCGGCGAGGATTTCGGGTGGGGCGGTAGTGCCGCGAAAACTGTACATCAACTGCTGCATGTGAAGTACCTTTCAATCAAATGTGTTCGGCAGTAGACGAAGTTAGTAAAGTTGGTTTACAATCCTAAATGCGGTAGTATAGAAACGGATTAGGGGGATGTCAAGGACGCTGCTATGAGCCATTTGTCGAACGAAATTCACGAACAACCGGAAGTCGCCGCCCGTTTATTGCGTGAGCAGAGTGCGCGAGCAGGTGAGATCGCCGAAGCGATTCGCCAGTTCAAGCCCGCTTTTGTCTGGATTGCAGCGCGCGGCACATCCGATAACGCAGCGCGATACGCGCAGTATCTCTGGGGTACCCACGCCCGTTTAGCGGTTGGACTCGCGACACCGTCAGTGCACACGCTCTACAACAGCTCACCAGATTTGTCTCGTGCGCTCGTCTTGGGTATCTCGCAGTCGGGGCAGTCGGAAGATGTGCGCCGCGTCCTTGCCGATGCGCGTGAGCAAGGCGCGCTGACGGTCAGCATCACCAATGACAGCGCATCGCCTTTGGCGCAGATTGCTGCGTATCACCTGCCGCTGCTGGCGGGCAAAGAACACAGCATCGCCGCGACTAAAACGTATACGGCAGAGTTGGTGGCAGTCGCGCTGATCGGCGCGGCGCTGATCGGCGAGACCGCCTTTGATCACGCCTTGCACAGCGTACCAGAAATCATGAGCGAAACGCTGGCGGCAAACGCGGATTCAGCGTGGGTCGAGCGCTATCGCTATATGGAGCGCTACGCAGTGATTGGACGCGGCTATAACTACTGCACGGCGATTGAAATCAGTCTGAAGATCAAAGAATTGTGCGCTATTCCGGGTGAAGAGTACAGCGAAGCCGATTTCCGGCATGGACCGATTGCAGTCGTCAAGTCCGGTTTTCCCGTGATCCTCGTCGCGCCACAGGGCAATACATTTGCCAAGCAGTATGACCTACTTGAGCGACTTCATGGCACGGGGGCGGAATGCTTGGTCGTCTCGAACGCGCCGGAAACCGGACGGTTGGCGCGGCGCGTACTGCCGATTCCCGCACACGTTCCTGAATGGTTGAGTCCGCTGGTCGCTGTGCTGCCCGGTCAGATGTTTGCGATGGCGCTCGCGGGCGCACGCGGACTGAACATCGATCAGCCGGTTGGCTTGACCAAAGTCACCGTCACCGAGTAGGGCACATAAACGTCGCTTGATTCCCATCTCTAGAACGCATAAGATTAGCGGGCTGGTTAATCAAGGGAGAAGACGCTCGATGTCGTTCTGGACGGATAATCGCTTCGTTGTGACCGGTGGCGCGGGTTTTCTCGGCTCGCGGGTTGTCCGCAAACTGGAGGAACGCGGCGCTGCATCGATTTTCGTGCCGCGCAGCGCGCAGTACGATCTACGCGAACACGAAGCTGTGCTGCGTTTGCTCCGTGACACCGAACCAACGGTGATCGTTCATATGGCGGCAGTGGTCGGCGGGATTGGCGCGAATCGCGAACGTCCTGCCGAATTCTTCTACTCGAATCTGCTGATGGGGACACATCTGCTCCACGAGGCATGGCGAGCGGG
>JACSRG010000641.1 GCA_014879865.1 Anaerolinea sp. | reverse complement strand
CGAAGGGGTGAAGTCCCTCTCCCTGAGGGAGAGGGATTTAGGGTGAGGGCAGTTTGCAGACAGACCCTACTTCACACCGACGCCGCGCATCAGCACGCGGCTGACCTCCGGGCGGGTGAATTCTTCGGGCAGCAGGTCGCCGCGCGCTAGAATCTCGCGCACCTGCGTGCCGCTCAAGGTGACATGGTGGGTGCTGTCATGCGGGCAGGTCTTCAAGCTGACGACGCCGCCGCACTGCTTACAGTAAAAGGTATGTTCGAAGAACAGCGGGGTGATGCCGATTTCTTCGGGAGTGAATTCGTCGAAGATGTAGTGCGCGTCGTAGCTGCCGTAGTACTTGCCAACCCCGGCATGATCCCGCCCGACGATGAAGTGCGAACAGCCGTAATTCTTGCGCGCGATGGCGTGGAAAATAGCTTCGCGGGGTCCCGCGTAGCGCATCGCCGCCGGGAACACGCCGAGCAGGACGCGCGCGGCGGGATAATACGCATCGACAATCGCCTTGTAGCTCTCGATCCGAATATCCGCCGGGATGTCGTCGGCTTTGGTTTCGCCCACGAGGGGATGCAGCAGCAGCCCATCGACGATTTCGAGCGCGGTCTTCTGGATATATTCGTGGGCGCGGTGGATCGGGTTGCGCGTCTGGAAGCCGACAATGCGCCGCCAACCGCGTTCGGCAAAGACGCGCCGCGAGTCGCTCGGTGTGTAGCGGAGGTCGGCGAATTCGGTATGCGCCCGCGCGGGCAAAGCGATCACGTCGATGTCGCCCGCGATCAGCACTTCGCCCTGCCGGTACAAACGCGCCACGCCGGGGTGGGCGGTTTCGGTGGTGCGGTAGACGTGCTGCGCTTCGACTTCGCGGTCATAGCGGTATTTTTCCGTCACCTGCAAGATCGCCAAGCGCTTGTCGCCCTCTGCCAGCGCCACTTGATCCCCTACTGCGATCCGCACCGCCTGCTCTTCGCTCACCGCCAGCGTGACAGGAATCGTCCATGGGAGACCGTTGGCGAGGCGCATATTGTGCACGACCGAACGGTAATCGGCTGCGCCCATGAACCCGGTCAGCGGACTCAGCGCGCCGGTGGCGATCATTTCGAGGTCGGCGAGGTTGGTATCGGTCAGTTGGATCGCCAGCAGGGTTTGGGCGCATTCGCGGGCGCTTTCCAGCGCCGCGCCGCTCAAGAGCCGGTTGATCAAGGTGCCGCCGTGCGGTTGGATGAGTGGATATGCCATTGTGGACTAATCTCCGCTCAGTTCGGCTTCGATGACAGGGATCAGGTTGTGCGCTTCCAGATAGCTCAGCACGATGCCCACGCTCTCTGACAGCGTTTCGCGTTCAGTATGGAGCGTGATTTCCGGCGACAGCGGTTCTTCATACGGGTCATTGACTCCGGTGAAGTCCTTGAGTTCCCCGGCGAAGGCTTTGGCATACAGCCCTTTGACATCACGGGCGGCACAGGTTTCAACCGGCGCGGCGACATAGACTTCGATGAAGTTGGTCGTTTCGCGGCGGGCAGTGTCGCGCGCTTCGCGGTACGGCGAGATGAACGAGGCGATCACGCCGACGCCGTTGCGCGACAGCAGTTTGGCGACGAAGGTCACGCGCTCGATATTCTTATCGCGATCCGCTTTGCTGAAGCCGAGGTCGCGCGTCAAGCCCTGCCGCACGGTATCCCCGTCCAAGCGCTCGACGCGCACCCCGCGCGCCTGTAATTCGTGTTCGAGTTCGATGGCGATGGTTGTCTTGCCCGCGCCCGAAAGTCCCGTGAGCCACACTGTAAAACCCTGCGTCATGCCTTTGTCTCCATTGTTTCCGCTAGATGAATGCCACATTCGGTTTTTGCCTGCCCGCTCCAGCGCCCTGCTCGCCCCTCCTCACCGGGGGTGACTGCGCGTGTACACGGCTGGCAGCCGATGCTGAAATAACGCTGATCGTGCAGCGGATTGTAGGGGAGATTGTAAGCGTGGATATACGTCCACACCATGTCTTCCGTCCACGTCGCCAGCGGCGCAAGTTTGACATTGTTATACTTGCTATCCCACGCGATTACAGCGGACGTGCGGCGGGTTTCGGCTTGATCGCGCCGAATGCCCGTAATCCACGCGTCGTAACCGCGCAGCGCGTCAGCCAGCGGAATCGTTTTCCGCAGTTGGCAGCACAAATCCGGATCGCGCGACCATAAGGCTGCTCCATGGGTTTCGGCTTGCTGCTCGATGGTTTGCGCCGGGCGCAGCCGCGTGATCATCAGGTCGAAGTCTCGTTCCCACCGTTCGATCAGCGCGTAGGTTTCGGGAAACAGCACCCCTGTATCGAGCGTCAGAATGGAGATGCGCGGCGCAAGCTCCAGCAGCATGTGAAGCATGACCAAGCCGGTCGGCTGAAAGCTGGTGACAAGCGCCAAGCGTTCGCCATAGGTTTCGACCGCCCAGCGCAAAATCGTTTGCGGGTCGCCGCGCTCGAACTGCTGGTTCAATTCCGTCAGGTGATCCGGTGTGTGGGGCAACGCATTCCTCTTTCCAACACATCAACGAGCGTGATTACCCGATAAACTCTATCATATAACTCATAAAATAATCAAGCTTGCCAAACAATGCTAAAATAGGAACTAAAATATCTGAACATTGATTCTCTGAGGACAGCGTATGAAGCTCACCTCTCGAAGCGAGTATGCCTTACTGGCACTCGTGTATCTGGCGCGCCAACCCGCAGATATGTATACGCGGGTTGAAGAAATCGCCAACGTGCAAGGCATCCCCCCGAAATTTCTGGAACAAATCCTGCTGGCGCTGAAGCGCGGGCAGTATTTGAGCAGTCTAAAAGGACACAATGGCGGTTACAAGCTGAGCAAAGCGCCTGCCGATATTTCACTGGCGGAGGTGATCCGCCTGCTTGACGGACCCCTTGCCCCGACCGAATCGGTGAGTAAGTACTTTTACCGCTCGACGCCGATTGAGAAAGAACCGGCGCTGGTCACATTGTTCACGCAAATCCGCGACTGTATGCTCAACATCATCGAGAATACAACACTGGCAGATATTTGCTGACCTACTGCCATGTGGTCGGCAAACGATCCGGGCTGAACACATCGTCGCGCTGGCGCACTTTGTCACGCCATGCGGGGATGCGCGGGAACAGCAGTTCCGCCACGTGATAGGCTTCCTCCAAATGCGGGTAACTCGATAGGATGAAGGTGTCCGCGCCAATATCAACATATTCTTGCAGACGTTCTGCCAGCGTGTCGGGATCACCGACCAGCGCTGTGCCAACGCCTTTGTTGATCAAGCCGATGCCCGCCCACAGGTTCGGGCTGACTTCGAGCGCGTCGCGGCTGCCGTTGTGCAGCGCAGCCATGCGCGCCTGCCCGACCGAGTCGAAGCGCTGCAAGTGCGCCTGACTGGCGGCAATCGCCTTGTCGTCGGCGTAACGCAGCACGTTTTCGGCGGCTTTCCATGCGTCCTCAGCACGTTCGCGGACGAAGATATGCGCCCGCACGCCAAACCGGATCGTCCGCCCGAAACGCGCCGCGTGTTCGCGCACCCGGTCGAATTTCTCTTTCAGCATGGCGGGCGGTTCTGCCAGCGATAGATAGACATCGACATGCTTGGCGGCGACTTCCAGCGCGACAGGCGATGAGCCGCCGAAGAACAGCGGCGGGTACGGACGCTGAACCGGGGGGAGCAGCAGCTTACCGCCCTCGATGCGCAGATGATCGCCCGAAAAATCGACGGATTCGCCCGTGAACAACTGACGCCAGATGGTCAGGAATTCATCGGTGACGTGGTAGCGGTCGTCGTGGCTCAAAAAGGTGCCATCGCCCGCCAGTTCGACCGGGTCGCCGCCCGTGATGATGTTGAGCAGCAGCCGCCCCCCGGACAAGCGATCAAAGGTCGCCGCCATGCGCGCCGCCAACGTCACCGACAGGCTGCCGGGGCGCACCGCGATCAGAAATTTCATGCGCTGCGTGAGCGGGATGAGCGACGATGCCACCATCCACGAGTCTTCACAGCCCGCGCCCGTCGGGAGCAGTGCCCCGGTGAAGCCGAGTGAATCGACTGCCCGCGCAACCGACTCCAAATAGCTGGCGCTCGTGTTGCGCCGACTGATCTGCGTCCCTAGGTAGCGGGTGTCACCGTGACCGGGGATAAACCATAACAAGTCCATGAGATGTATCCTTCGATAAGCCGACTAAAGCTGCGCGATCGGAAGCTGTTGAACAAACGCGGTCAATGCGCCGTCCAGCCGTTCCGTGCCCAGACTATCCAACTGTGTGCCATCATCCGTGATGCTGAACTGGCTGTCGATGAGGTAGACGCAGCCGGTGATCTGCGCTGCACCGAGCGCGACCAGCACCGGACGGAGCGCGTAATCAATCGCCAGCATGTGTGCCAGACTGCCGCCGGTCGCAATGGGCAGTACGACTTTGCCTGCCAGCGCGTCTTGCGGCAGCAGATCGAGAAACGCCTTCAAAATGCCGCTGTAGGCTGCCTTGTAGATCGGCGTTGCGATCACCACGCCCTGCGCGCGTTGAACCAGCGCCACCGCTTCGGCGATGCCCGGCGCATTGGCGCGGGCATGCAGCAGGTCTTGGGCGGGTAGATCACGCACGGTGATGGCGTCTGTCTCGACGCTCGACTGCGCAAGCCGAGCGCGCGCGAGCGCCAAGAGTGATGCCGATTTTGACGAGGCGGATGGACTGCCCCCGATGGTGACGACGAATGCCATGTAATTCTCCTATGCCGCTCAATCCAGCCAAGACACAGCGTCTTTGGCAAAATACGTGACGATCATGTCTGCCCCGGCGCGCTTGATGCTGATCAAGCTCTCCA
>JACSRG010000550.1 GCA_014879865.1 Anaerolinea sp. | reverse complement strand
CCGCTCAACGAACTGACACAGCACCTCGATCTGCTCCCCAACCTTGATCAACCGATGGTCATCTACTGCGGCAGCGGTCACCGCTCCGCGATTGCCATGACGGCGCTCAACCTGCTCGGCTACACCAACGTGCGCAGCATGATGAGCGGTTTCGGCGCGTGGACGAGCGCGGGCAACCCGGTCAGCACGGAAGTCACCGAAGCGGTCGCAGGGACAGCGCCGGAATTCAACCCGGATGTCTTCGCACTGGTCGATGCCTATATGACTTCGATCCCGGCGGGCTACTACACCGTCCGCTCGGCTGATCTGGCGGTCGAATTGATCGAGAATCCCCCGGTTCTGATCGACGTGCGCACCGACGGCGAATGGGCTGGCGGTCACATCGAAGGCGCGGTTCACATGAGCTTCGCCAATATGTTCACGATGCAGGCGGATTGGCCCCAAGACATGGCTGCCAATATCGTCGTGTACGACAACCCGACTCACCGCAGCTCGATGGCGATGACTCTGCTGCGTCTGCTCGGCTACGAGAACGTGCGCGTGCTGGCAGGTGGTGTCGGCGCGTGGACGAACGCGGGACAAGCGCTGGTTACCGAGTAATACGAATTTCACCGATAGCAGGGGCGCACGCAAGCGCGCCCCTGTCGAACGAACTGCTTATTATTTAGGTCAGAAAAGTGTTGACCATGAGCCAACTTTCGCCCCTTCGCCGCTGGATTGTCCTCTTCGCACTGCTGCTGATCGCCTTCGGCGTTAACACTGCGTCGGCGCAGGAAGCGGAGGTCACGCCCGAACCCGTCCCGCAAGATTGTGCCGAGTGTCATATCGACATCGTCGCGAGCTGGCAGGACAGTGTTCACGCCCAAGCCTACCATGACGCCGAGTTTCAGCAGGCTTGGCAAACCAATGGGGAACAAACCGAATGCCTTGCCTGTCATACCACCGGCTTCATCCCGGCGACCGGCGAGTACATGCAGGAAGGCGTGACCTGTACTGCGTGTCACGGTGTAACCCCGGAAAATCATCCGCCGGAAGCTGTGACCGTCGATCCCGGCGTCCGTGTCTGTTCAGACTGCCACACCACGACCTATGCCGAATGGCAGCTAAGCGCACACGGGACACAGCAGCTTGCCTGTACCACCTGTCATAATCCCCATCCGCAATCGCTGCGCTTTGAAACGTCAACTGCGCTCTGCCTGAACTGCCACGACGAGCCGCTGACCGATTACGCGCATGTCTCGCATCCCGAACAACAGTGCATCGACTGCCACTGGCACAAAGGCAATCTTGACCCTGAGCATGTGCTCACGGGGAACTTGATGCCCACCGGTCATGATGGTTTCGTCGAGACGCGCACCTGCCTCGAATGTCACGACAGCTTGGACGAGACGCAGTTAGTCTCTACGGGAGGGAGCGATCAACCGCTCCTACAAGCGCAAGTCCGCATCCGTGAACTGGAAGCAGAACTGCAAACCAAGCAGGTCGAAGGCGACAATTCAGCACTCGCTTTGGGCGTGCAGGGCTTGTTGATCGGCGCGGTGTTCACCGCTTTGCTGTCCATCGTCATCTTTGGACTGCGCCGCCGCTCGACCGGAAAGGGATCGGGATGAGCGAGCAGTTCATCACCCGACGCGATTTCATCAGGCTGCTGGCGGGCGTCGGCGTGACCGCTGCGACTGCCGCTGCCCTGACCAACTTTGACCAGCTCCGCGCGCTGCTCGATCAAGAAGTGGCGCTGGAGACGGGCGAAACCAGCGCGCACGCGCACGGTGATGCCCGTCACCGTTGGGGCATGGTCATCGACCTGCGGGCGTGCATCGGCTGTGACTACTGCGTGTACGCCTGTCAAGCAGTCAACGATGTGCTCGACGATATGCGCTGGAATGTGCATCTGGTGGATCGCACGGAAACCGGAACGATCTACCATCTGACCCGTCCGTGCCTGCATTGTCAGGATGCACCGTGCGCGGCGGTTTGCCCCGTCGGAGCAACCTTCGTCCGCGAAGACGGCATCGTCATCATGGACTACGACAAGTGCATCGGCTGCCGCTACTGTCAGGTCGCCTGTCCGTACGGCGCGCGTTCCTTCAACTGGACGGCGCGCGATGCCGCCAGCGGTTATCAGCCGGATTGGGGTTCGGCGGAAGTCGAGCAGCGACCGCGCGGCGTGGTCGAAAAATGCACCTTCTGCGTCCATCGCATCGATCGCGGCTTAACTCAGGGACTCGTCCCGGGCATCGACCGCGCGGCGACACCGGCGTGCGTCAATATCTGCCCGGTCAAGGCACGCATCTTCGGCGATCTCAACGATCCCGACAGTCCCGTCTCACGCGCTATCGCCGAAAATCCGACCTTCCGTCTGCGTGAAGACTTGGGCACTGAACCGAACGTGTATTACATTCCGCCGGAGGGCATGATCTGATGACCCGAAGCCTAACACCATTCAGATTGTGGCTGCTCGTCCCGCTCGTGCTGGTGACCATCGGCGCTGTGTCCGGGGTGCTCGTCCTCACGCAGGGTCTCGGCATCACGGCGCTGACGAATCAAGTCCCATGGGGCTTGTGGATCACGGTCGATTTGACCTCGATTGCGTTGGGCGCGGGCGCGTTCTCGCTCTCCACCATCGCCTATATCTTCCGCGTCAAATCCTTCCAGCGCATCGCGCGCACCGCCGTTTTCGTCGGCTTGGTCGGCTACACATCGGCGATGCTGGCGCTGCTGATGGACATCGGGCGACCGGATCGCTTCTGGCATCCGATCCTCTACTGGAACATCCATTCCGTCCTATGGGAGATCACGATGTGCGTGATCCTCTACTCGACCGTGCTGCTCGTCGAATTCGGTCCTATCGTGCTCGAAAGCGATGTCGTCAGCAAGCGCATTCCGTTTGCGCCCAAGATCGGGCATTTCCTGCACCGGCTTACGCCCATCGTCTCGGTGATCGGCTTGGGGCTGTCGCTGCTGCACCAGTCGTCGCTCGGCGCGACCTACGGCGTGCTGGTCGCGCGCCCGATCTGGTTCAAGCCGTCGCTCCCGGTGATGTTTATCGTTTCGGCGGTAGCGGCGGGTGGCGCTGTCACGCTTGCGCTGATCATCATCCTTGAAAATCTGCGCAAGGAACGCCAGATCGACAGCCCGCTGCGCGCCAACATCGCGCGTTTCGCCGGGTTGATGACGCTGGCGTACCTGTATCTCAAGCTGTGGGACTTTCTCGCCACCAGCTACTACAGTCACCTGCCCGCCCGTGCCGAAGCGCAAAGCCTGCTTGACCAGATCACGCCGTATGGAGATACATTCTGGCTGCTGGAAGTCCTGCTTGGCGCACTGATTCCGGCGATCATCCTGCTCACGCCGCGCTTCCGGCGGCAGGACATCTGGATCATTGCCGCCGCTGCGCTGGCGACTCTCGGCGTGATCACCAACCGCTGGAACGTTACGCTTTCCGGGCTGATCCTCCCGCTCGATTGGACGCCCGGCGCTGCCGCCCTCTTCCCGGCGAATGCCTACTTCCCCAGTACTGTCGAATGGGGGGTCGCTATAGGGGTGCTCGGCTACGCGCTGCTGATGTTCACATTAGGTCTGCGTTTCCTGCCGCTCTTCCCCGCCCACGACGACGCGCATTGAGATGCGTTCAGTCGCTCTGCGGCGCGGGTGAGCGCAGCCAGCGGTAGCCGTAACCATGCAGTTCGATGACCGACCCTTCGACTCGCTCGTAAGGTTGGTCATCGAACACATCCTCAAACTGCGACAGATCATACCCCTCGAAATGACAGTGGACGCGGCACGGTTCGGCGCTCAGGTTATGAATCGTGATCGTCGTCTTCCCTTCCCATGTGGACGCATGGACAAGCACGCTTGAATCATCCGCCCGGATCAAGTCGATTTCGCCATGATTCAGTTCCGGTAGCTGGTGAGTGCAGCGCATCAGGCGGCGCATCCAATGCCAGAAAGACTGGCTATCGCTCTGCTGTGCCGCGACATTCACGCGCTGATAGCCAAAGTCGCCCTTATCGATCACGGGACGGAACAGCTTAGCAGCAGGAGCGGACGAAAAACCGCCATTGCTATCGCGCGACCACTGCATCGGTGTGCGGACAGACTCGCGCTCTTCCAGCGACAAATCATCCCCCATCCCGATCTCATCCCCCCACATCAGCAGCGGGGTTCCCGGCGTGGAAAACAGCAGGCTAAACGCCAGTTCCATCCGCCGCCTGTCGCCGTTGAGCATGGGAGCGAGCCGGCGACGAATACCCCGGTCATAGGCGCGCATGGCGGGATCAGGCGCAAAGGCGGCGAGCACATCTTCCCGCTCGGCTTCGGTCAAGCGCGAGAGATCGAGTTCATCGTGGTTGCGCAGAAAATTGAGCCACTGCCCGTTTTCCGGCGTGTGCGGCAGGATGCGCAGAAACTCATGCAGTTGTTCGGCTTCACCGCGCGCCAAGACGAGGAAAATGTAGACGTTCAGCAGGAAATTGAACAGCATGTTCATCTCGTCGGCATCCGTGCGACTCCCGAAGAACTCGTCAAGGCGTTCGGGTTCGGTGTTCGCTTCCGCCAGCAGCACAACCTCCGGGTTGATCGTTTCGGCATAGGCGCGCATTTCCCGCACAATCGCATGGCGAGATTGGCTGAAGGGGTCTTCCGTCCCCTTGTCGGCGATCATCATGGGGGCAGCGTCGATGCGAAACCCGTCTACGCCGAGTTGCAGCCAGAACGCCATGACTTTGCGAAATTCCTCGCGCACCTTCGGATTCCGGTGGTTCAGCCCCGGCTGATGCCGGTAGAAGTAGTGCCAGTAGTGGGCGTCGGCTGCCGCGTCATATGTCCAATTGCTGTCCTCCACGCCGGGGAAAACTGGCGTCTTGCCGGTGTTCGGCGGCGGTTCATCGACCCACACATAATAGTCACGGTACGGCGACTCGCGATCCTGCCGCGCCGCCTGAAACCACGCATGATCGCTTGAAGTGTGGTTGGCGACCAGATCGATCAGCACGCGGATACCGTGCTCTTTGGCTGCCGCCATGAACGCCTTGAAGTCGTCGAGCGTGCCGAGACGCGGATCAACATCACAGTAATCCGTTACGTCGTAACCGTTATCGCGCAGCGGAGACGGGTAAAACGGCAGCAGCCACACGCAGTCGATACCGAGGTCGGTCAGGTAGTCGAGCTTCCCGGTCAAACCTCGAAAATCGCCGAAGCCGTCGCCATTCGAGTCGCAGAACACTTTCACGTCGATGCCGTAGACAATCACATCATCATACCAATACGTCATGAACCGCTCCCATTCAACAAACCGTGCTTTAGAAACCGCCCCTGCCCTCAATGCCGGACGCTCTCCAGCACCACCGCGTGACCCGTTCCTTCAATAGCGCCTCATCGAGAAACTCACCACTACCCTCCACTCCACTGTTTTTCGGCGTCTTCGAGCTGGCAGCGAAACCAATAGTGAATGTCGTTTTTGCGAACATGCTCCCGCAGCTTGGCGGCGCGTTCGTGCTTCTCCGCATCGGGCATGTCGAGCGCCTGCCGGATCGCCTCGCGCGTCCCGTACACGTCGTAGGGCGAGACCAGCAGTGCCGCATCGCCGAATCCCTCGGCAACGCCGGCTTCTTCCGACAAGATCACCACCCCGTCCTTGCGATTGAGCACTGCGCCCTCTTTCGCCACCAGATTCATGCCGTCGGCAAGCGGGTTGATGAGCAGCACGTCGTACAGGGCAAATGCGGCGATAGCGCGGTCATAGTTGTTGCCCAACAGCACGCGGATTGGCTCCCATTCGCCATCGCTGAGGGTGGCGTTGATTTCACCGACGAGCGCCATCAGTTCCCGCAGGTAGCGCCGGTACTCGCTGACTTCCGTGCGCGACGGAACCAGCAGCGCCAGCATATCGACGTGCCCCCGGTACTCTGGATGAACGAGCAGGAAGTTTTGGAACGCGATGAACCCCCGCAGGATGTTCTTACTCGGCTCGACACGATCCACCCGCAGAATGAGTTTTCGCCCCGCGTACTGGTTCTTGAGCAGGTCGAGATGCTGCTGAACTTCGGGGCTGTCGCAGCGCTCCTCCAAGTAATCGACGTCGATAGAAATCGGATACGGCACGGCGTCGATTTCCCGCCCCTTGTAGGCAACGCTGCGCCACGGCTTGATCACCCGCACATCCGGCAGCACATCGACACACGTCTGGAGGAAACGGCGGGTGTCACGTTCCGTCTGAAAACCGATCCGATCTGCATGAAGCATGGCATCGATCAGTTCGTGGCGCATCGCGAGGGGCAGCACGCGCCATGCATCGGCGCTGGGCCATGGGATATGCAGAAACGGCTGGATAATCACCCGGTCGCCGACAAGTTCGCGCAGGAAACGCGGCAACAGGTAGAGATGATAGTCTTGCGGCAGCACGAGGATTTGTCCTTCGAGGCTTTGAATGCTCTCCGCGACCGCCTCCGCAAGCTGGCGATTGATGGCTGCGTATCCACCCGACCACGCCTGCCATGTGCTTTCGTCGATGATCGGCAGTCGCGGCGTGTCATGGAGCTGATGCTGCACGAACCAGAGCAGCGGGTTGCTGATCACATTATAGTAGTCGTGGTACTGCCCAGCATCCGGCTGCACAAGGCGAATGCTCATATCGCCCAAATTGTGGACGCCCTCGCCCATCAAATGCAGCCACTCGCGATCCCCTTTGCTCAGCGCGCATGAAATCCACAGAATCTCACGTTGGCGTGCAATCGCGCTGATGGCAGTGACGAGTCCGCCCGAACCACGTACCGCGTGCGGTTCACCGTCGCGCACGGAAAACGAAAACGGACCTCGATTGGAAACAACCAGTATATGCGAAGACTGCTTGTCCATAAGTTTTTCCCCTATTCTTTGTCTTTAACGGAAACAGGCAGAGGTCGATGTTCCAGCACCCAGCGCAGAAACCCGGTGACATCGTGAACGCCGTCGGCGGTCAGGTCACAGGCAGTGAACAGATCAGGCGGTGAGGTCGGGTGGACAACGCCAAGCGACAGCCCGCGTAGATCACGCTGTGGATCGGCGGCAAGCTGGCGCAGCATCCTCATCGCCGCGTAGTCGGTCACGTCGTCGCCGATAAAGATCGCCCCGTCAAGCTGATACTCTTCGACAATGGCGCGTACCGCCGTTCCTTTGTCCACCTGAAGCGGGGGGTTGACTTCCCAGATAAACTGTCCCTCACTCAACCGAAACCCAGACTGTTCGCACAGCGGCGCTAGGAGTTCCTGAAGCGCGGCTCTCGTGGCGGCAGTATCGTGCGCTAAGCGGTAATGGATCGAGCCGGTCACGCCCTTGTCCTCGACAATCACACCCTCGAAGTTCATGGCGCGCACGGCGTCGAGCACATGCTGAAGCGGTTCGCTCCATGCGTGAGCAGTCTCGACCAGCATCAGCCGGTCATCCCGCCAGAACTCCAAGCCGTGATTGCCGTAGTAGACGGCGTAGGGACGCTCGAAGCGCTGGCGCAAATCCCGCGCGCCCCGCCCCGAAACGAGCGCGACGACCGTCACCCGCTCCGCCAGCGCATCGAGAAGCGCCGCGTTCTCCGGGAGGATCACCGCCTGAGTTGGCAGGGGCGCGAACGCGCTCAACGTTCCGTCGAAATCGCAGATCAGACCGAAGCGCTCACGCTCGACCACGCTGCGCAGCCTATCCCGATGCTTTTCCCAGTGGTGCGCCGCTAGTTTCTCGGCTCGCTGCTCCCTGTTCATCGTCTGGTTCGCCCCTTTTTCTTCACCTAGCCGAGCACTTCCGCTTTTTGCCGTACGACCTCATTCGGGCTTTCGGCGAGATTAACGAGCGCGATAACCGTATGACCGGGCTGAGGAATCAGCGGCGCGTCCACTGTGAACAGCAGCAATCTGCCTGTTGCCGTATCGATCAAGAACAGCGGGATCGCCGCGTCGCCGTACATCGTGCGATAGTCTTGGTACGTGAACGTCTTGGTGAGCGGAGTCGCTCGAATCACCGCGCCCTGTTCAAACCAATCGTTCAAACGGGCAAAGGTCGCATCCCGGTTGAACAGGAAGCGCCCGCGCAGTTCGCGCGATACATGGTCTTCCTTCTTCACGGGCAGTTGATAGGTTTCCGCCCGTCCGAAGGTCTCGCTGAAATGCAGCGCCGACAGTGAATTCACCTCGTCGTTCGCCGTCAGCGCCAGCACACGCCCGATCCCATCGAGTTTGAGGTCTTCATCCACTTCCGAGATGGCGCTGCCATAATGGGCGTTCAGGTGCATCAAGCGTGCCGCCTGTACATTGTCGAAGTTGGTGTCGATGAGCAGGACTTTCTGGTTTGCCTTATCCAGTGCGGCAGCCAGTTCGCGTGCCCACGAATGCGCGCCGATCAGCAGTACGCCCTTGACATCGGTCGGCGTCAAACCGAGCCATCGGGCGAGGGGCAGCGCCGTCAAGCCGTAGAGCGCGCAGGTGGCGACGATCACGGCAAAGGTGATCGGCACAAGCAAATCCGCCTGTGGATGCCCGACTTCGGCAAGGCGCAAGGAGAAGATCGATGTGACGGAAGCGGCGACGATCCCGCGCGGAGCCATCCACGCGATGAAGGCGCGCTCCTTCCACGACAACCGGGAACGATAGCTCGACACGACGACCGAGAGCGGGCGCACGATGAGAATCATGAAGGCGATGAACAGCACGATGCGCCAATCGAGCGCGGCAAGCGTCGCGGTGTTCAGCCGCGCCGACAGGATAATGAACAGGCTGGAGATCAACAGGACGCCGATGTTCTCTTTGAATTCGACAATCCGCCGAATGGTCACATGGCGCTGATTTGCCAGCGCGATGCCCATCACCGTCGTCGCCAGCAAGCCGCTCTCGTGCTGGATAACCTCGGACGCGGCGAACACGCCGATGACGAGCATGAACGTCAGCGGATTCTGAAGATGATCCGGGATAAGGTGGCGGCGCATCAAGAACACGAGCAAACGCGCGCCGAGAAAGCCGGTCAGGCTCCCCACGATGATCGTCAACACGAGGGTTACGATGGTCGGCGTGAGCGCATTCTCAAGATCGCCAATCAAGATCGCGTTGAACACTAGCACGGCGAGAGTCGCGCCGACGGGGTCGATCAGGATGCCTTCCCACCGGAGGATCGAGGCGACGTTGCCGACAGGACGCACAAAGCGCAGCAGCGGACCGATCACGGTCGGACCGGTGACGACGAGCACTGCGCCCAACTGCACGGCGAGTGCCGGGTTCAACCCCAACAAGAGATAAGCTCCAAGGCTGGTCAAGCCCCATGTCACCAGCGCGCCAATGCTGATCAGATTCCGAATCACCCGCCCTGTTTCGCGCAGATCGCGGAACTTGAGGGCGAGTCCCCCTTCGAAGAGGATAATGCCGACCGACACCGACACCAGCGGGAACAGCAAGTCACCGAGTACGGTATCGACCTGCAGAATGCCGGTGATGGGACCTGCGATGAACCCGAAGGTCAGGAGCAGGAGGATCGAAGGGAGGCGAATGCGCCAAGCTAACCACTGAGCGGTTATGCCAAGCACGATGACGAGAGCCAATTGTTCGAGGAGGTGTTCACTCATTCGCTTCTCCTGTGGTTGGTGGAACAGATTGCCTTCCTGAGGTATCTCGAGAAATAATGGAAAACTAAATGTCGTTCCAGAATACAAGAAAAGTTAGGTGGATTGTCATTAAAATGCGTGAAGGAGCGTAAACATTAGAGATACTGACGGGCAGGATCAATCCGCGCGGCAGAAAAAGCATCCATTTGGATACCCCCATCTCGTCCATTTAGCGAATTCCCCGCTCCAGCTACTCAAGTAGGCTCGTGCTGTGATCACTTCGGCGCATCCCGTTTGAGCAAGGAGGGGAAATATGCAGTTCAAAAATGGAGCGCACGTATCTACCGCAGATGGCAAAGATGTCGGCGTGATTGAACGCGTGGTGTTGAATCCTCAAACTAAAGTCGTGACTCACATCGTCGTTCGGCAGGGCGTGCTGTTCACCGAGGACAAAGTGATCCCGGTGGAATTCATCGCCCACGCGGACGAGGAGGGCATCCGTCTGGGGCAGTCCGAAGACCAACTGCCGGAGTTCGCGCCTTTCGAAGAACACTACTATCGCCCGGTGGACGAGAACGCCGTGCCCCCCGAAGGATTTGTCCCTCCCTATCTCGCCTATCCGCCGCTCGGAACCGCGTGGTGGGGGTATCCCGGTTACAACACCTATCCCATAGTGGACAATTCCAGCGAAGTAGCGGTCGAACAGAATATCCCCGACAACACGGTCGGCTTAACCGAGGGCGCGCAGGTCGTGAGCAGCGACGACGAAGCGCTCGGCGAAATCTCGCGCATCTATATGGATCAAGACAGCACCCGTGCAACTCACATCCTCATCAGCAAAGGGTGGCTCTTCAAGGAACGCAGACTGATCCCGACATCATGGATTGGTGAACTCAAAGCGCACACGGTGCAGCTTTCCATCAGCAAGCATCAATTTGAACATCTACCGCTCTTTGAAACTTGATCGCTGAGCCGGGGCAGCATGAAACGGATCATTGTGAGCAACTTGGTCGACTCCGAACAGCGTCCGAATGATGTGATGTGGGGGGCATTCAAACGCCGCGTGTTCCTAATCGCGGGCGTGCTGGCGTTCCTCTGGTTGTTCGTCAACTTCGTGAGCGCGACCGTCGATATTTTGCTCCTTCTCTTCCTATGTATCCTGATTGCCGCCGGGCTGCGCGGCGCAGGCGACTGGTTCGCCCGGTACACGCCCCTATCCAAGCGAGTGAGTCTCGGCATTGTCACGCTGCTCTTCATCGCCCTGATCGCTGGCGCTGGTTTCATCATCGGACCCAGTCTGGCGAGCCAGCTTTCCCAACTCAACTCAACGCTGGAAGTCTCCCTCCAACAGGTCGAAAGCGAGCTGATGCGCTACGGATGGGGACAGGAGTTGATAGATCGACTACCCACCACCTCGGATCTAATCAGTCAGATAATGCAGCGGAGTTCGAGCATCTTCGAACGCGTCACTGGCATTCTCTCGTCAGTCGTCGGGCTGCTGTCCAGCATCGTCGTCGTGATCTTCGTGAGTTTGTTCTTCGCCATCGAGCCGGATACCTACGTCAACAATTTCGTGCGGCTCATTCCGCAGGACAAACGACAACGCGTGCGCGACACGCTGAGCACAGTCAACGATACGCTCAAGAAATGGCTGCTCACCCGCGCCGCGTCCATGATCGAGGTGGGCATACTCTCGTTCATCGGGCTTCAGCTTCTCGACATGCCGCTGACTCTCTCGCTGGCGCTGATCGCCGCCATCGGCGCGTTCATCCCTACTTTTGGACCGATTCTCGCCCTCATCCCGGCGGTGCTGGTGGCGCTGATCCAGAGTCCGGAAACAGCCGTACTGGTGGTTGTCCTCTACCTCGCCATCCAAATGATCGACAACTACCTCGTCACCCCATTGCTAGAGAAATCGATGCTCTATCTGCCTCCCGCCTACATCATCGCTGCCCAGTTGATCATCGGCGCGCTCACGGGGGCATTTGGCTTGGTGCTCGCCGCCCCGTTCGCCGCCGTGCTCGTCGTCCTTGTACGGAATCTGTACGTGGAAGATGTGCTGCACGATGAAGTTGAGCGTGGCAGCGCTACGCATCAATCAGATTGAGCCGCCGCGCAAGCGACGCCGCTTCCGTCCGGGTATTCGCGTTCAGCTTCATCAAGATGCTGCGCACATGCTTTTTGACCGTCGTCGGGCTGACGACCAGCACCTCGGCGATCTCTTTGTTCGTCATGCCCTGTTCGACGTGGCGCAGCACTTGCAGTTCGCGTTCCGTCAAGTCAGCCTCCAACTTAGTTGGGTGGCGCATCGCGTTCATCAGGGCGCGCGACGCTTCGACCGACAGGTACGTTTCCCCTTCGACCACCGCGTGAATAGCTTTTCCAAGTTCCGTCAGAGTGAAGTTTTTGAGCAAATAACCCGCCGCTCCAGCTTCAACCGTCGAACGGACAAGCTCTTCATCGTCAAAACTGCTGATCGCGATAATCTCGACTTCCGCGCATTCCTGCCGCAGCACGTGAATCGCCTCGACCCCGCTCATAATGGGCATGATGAGATCCATCAACACTACATCCGGCTTGAGTTGCAGACACAAGGTGATCGCTGACTGCCCGTTGTCTGCCTCGCCGACCAATTCCACGTCGGGAAACGTTGTCAAAGAGACGGCTAAGCCTTTGCGGACAACAGCATGATCATCCACAACCAGAACACGGATCATATCACTCATCGCTTTCCTCCATTACTGCTGACAAGTCCAGCTCACAGTAACAGTTGTGCCTTGCCCTTCCCGGCTCACGATTGAAAGCTGCGCACCCATTGATGCGGCGCGTTCCTGCATCGACACTGTGCCCAGACCACCTGACACAGACTCCGGGTCGAAGCCACTGCCGTTATCCCGGATCGAGAGCTGAACGTGAACGTCAGTCATCATCAACTGAAGGGTGAGATGGCTGGCAGAGGCATGCTTCACCACGTTGTTGATCGCCTCTTGCGCGATGCGGTACAGCGCCGCCTGTGCTTCCGGCGCTAAGGCGCAGGTGGAATCGAGGTCGAAGCGTGTTTCCACATTCAGCCGCCCTCTGACCGTCTCCGCCAGCTGTTCCAACCGCTGGTCGAGCGGTGTCTTGGCGGCTTGTTCGGGGCGAAGTTCCAGCAGCAGTACGCGCATTTCCGCCAGCGCACTCCGGTTCAACTGGCGCAGGGTTTCGAGATGGGTCAGGGCTTCTTCGAAGTCCCGTCGCCCGATTTCTACAACTGCCTCCGCGATCAGGCTCGACGTGAACAACTTCTGGCTGATCGCATCATGAAGATCACGTGCGAGCCGGTGCCGCTCTTCGAGCACGGCGAACGCCTTCGCCTTCTCGTGAAGCTGCGCGTTCGAAATCGCGACCGCTGCGTGCGGCGCAAACGCTTTCAGTCGTTCCGCGTGAACAGCGGTGAAGAAGTTCGGCTGCAAGCTGGTCAGGTTCAGAAAACCAATCACGCGGTCTTGGAGTTGAATGGGCACGCCGACGTAGGATCGGATGTGTTCTGCCCCCATCCACTCCGGATAAATGCGCGCGTTCGGCAGCAGCAGCGGTTCCCCGGTTTCGATCATCTTCTGCAAGATGAGATTATCGGTGATCGACAGCAGCAAACCAGCGTCGGAAGCGGGTGAAGTTCGGTAGCCGCGTTCGCCGACGATCCGCGCTTTTCCCGCTTCAAATAACATGATGTCCGCCGCGTCGTGAGGAACGACGCGACCCGCGACCGAGAGAATTTGCTCCAGCACTTCCGCAAGGTTCAACGAACTATTCAGCAGGGTTGCACTGTCGCGCAGGGCTTCTGCCAGCATCCGCTGCTCACGCTCGTTCTTCTCAGTCTCCTTGCGCTCGGTCACATCCAGCGATACGGCAGTGATGCCGACGATCTGACCATCGGGGTCGCGGAGCGGTTCAACCGTCATATCGTAACAACGTTCGACCCCATCGACATGAACCGTCACTTCGGTACGCGTTCCGGTACCGGACTCGAGCACGCCGCGCTTAATGCGTTCAATCGCGCGTGCCTCGTCCGCATCGGGGACGAGATCCGTATCACGTTTGCCGCGCACCATGTCCAGCGTGAATCGACCGCTGGCGTTGTGCAGCCATGTGTAGCGCAGATCAGTATCCTGATTGAAAACGGAGACCGTCGAGCCTTTCAAGGCGAGGCGAAACCGTTCGCCGTTGACCCGCAGGGCTTCCGCCAGCCGTACCTGCTCCGTCATTTTCTGCTGAAGCGCCGCGAAGGCACGCCGCCGTGCCTCAAACAGCCAGCTCACCACAACGCTCATGCCGACGAAGATGCCGTAACGCGCGATGTTGTCTACCGAAAGAAGTGCATCAAAGTGCGGCGACGGGAATAAGTAGATGACCGAAAACACGGTCAGAAAGGTCACGAACAAACCGGAGCCGAAACTGCCGAACCATGCGCTCAAGGCGACGGCGGGCCAGAACAACAGAAAGGGATTCGGTTCGACTAGACCGCGCAGCAGCAGCGACGCGGCAAGCGCCAGCGCGAAGATCAGCAGGGATGTGCCGTAACGCACCAACCCGCGCGACCGCGCCGGGGTAAATCCGACTTCCTGAAGAGCATTGGTGACTGAGACACTCATCTATTCTCTCTAGGTTCACAAGTTCACTGTTATTTTATTTCATATTTAATAACAAAAGCTACCTCTGTTCCTACATTACTCACAGTATCCCAATGGATACCCCCTAAGTCACCGAAATAATGACGCTTTTGCTTACGGCTTTTATTACTATCAGCGTGCGCACATCCCTATGGTAGATAGGAGCATCACATGCGGCTACAACGAACTGCAATCGTCTTGCAGCTTTTATCGATTCTACTTATCACATCCGTTTTGATCGCGCAGGAAGCGACGGAAACTCCTGAGGGTTCGACGCCGGAAGTCACGTCAGAGTTCCTCGTGACCCCGGAAATGACCGCCCATCCGCAAGCAGAGGCGATTCCGCCCGAAATCGCCGCGCACATGGATGATTGGGCGCTGCCCAACCGCGATTACGCGAACACGCGCGCCGTGCCGATTTCGACGATCAACAGCGGCAACGTCGATGAAATTGAAGTCGTGTGGTCGTTCTCAATTCCCGGTCGTGCGGCTTACGGCGCGGCAGCTTCCGCCCCGGTGATCGTGGCAGGCGTGGTTTATTTCCAAGACCTAGCCAGCAATGTATTTGCCATCGACCTGTATACCGGTGAGGTGCTGTGGGAACGACTCTATGACCGCAACGTCATCGGACCGAATGGCGTCGGCATCGGCTACGGCAAGGTGTTTGCGATTACGGGCGTAGATACGTTTGCCGCGCTCGACATGATGACCGGACAGGAAGTCTGGGTGCGCACGACCGGGGATCGTCCGACAGGCGCGTTCCAACCGGTCGCCTATGGCGGCTACGCGTACTACACCACCCAAGCCGGAGTCGCCGGGAGCGGCGAAAACTCCTTCCGGGGATACCAACCGGGCACCAGCGGTCACATTTATGCACTTGACCCGGACACCGGAGAAATCGCGTGGGAATTCCAGACGGTCGAAGAAGGCTTCTGGGGAAACCCCGAAGTCAACAGCGGCGCGGGTATCTGGTTTCCGCCCGCCATCGATACGGCAACTGGCTTGACCTTCTGGGGGACGGGCAACCCTGCCCCATTCCCCGGCACATTCGACTTTCCGAACGCCACCAGCCGCCCCGAACCGAATCTGTATGCTAATTCGCTGATCGCCTTACAGCACGACAGCGGCGAGCTGATCTGGTACAACTACGTCAACCCTAATGATCTCTTCGACCTTGATTTGCAGATTTCGCCCATTCTAGCGACCGTCACTATCGGCGGCATCGCGCGGAACGTGGTGATCGCGTCGGGTAAGCTCGGCTACATCATCGCGATGGATCGCGAGACCGGCGCGACGCTGTGGAATACGCCCGTCGGCATTCATCAAAATGATGACATCGAGAGTATCCCGCCGGGCGAGGCGATTACCGTGTATCCCGGCGTGCTGGGCGGCGTCGAAACCCCGATGGCATACGCCGACGGGATCATCTACGCGCCTGTCCTGAATCTGCCGACCGAATATGATGCGACTGCCTTCGGCTCTGCTGACGGTTCGGAAGCCGTCGCGGCGGCAAACGAGCGCACACCTATCGGTCAGGGGACGAGCGAACTCGTCGCGTTGGATGCGGTGACCGGACAGGTGCTCTGGTCGCACGAATTTGACAGCGATATGTACGGCGGCGCGACCGTCGTCAGCGATCTGGTGTTCGTTGCCACCTTCGACGGCATGATCTACGCGCTCAACCGCGCCTCCGGCGAGATCGTCTGGTCGTATCAAGCACCCGCCGGGATCAACGCATGGCCCGCCGTCGCCGACAACACCATCGTCTGGGCAGCAGGATTCGGCAACAACCCCTCGCTGATCGCGCTGCGCCTCCCGTTGGATCAAGGTCAATCGACACCGGAAGCAGAAGCAACGCAGACTCCGGAAGCCACACAGGATGCTGAAGCGACTGCTGAAACCACGCCGGGCGCAGATGCAGCAGCGACCGCGCAACCGGAAACCGAACCGGACGACGAACAGGCTTCGAGCGAATTCATCTCGGTGGATGCCGAAAATCAGACGGTGACGCTGACCGTGATCGCCGCTTACGACAGCACCAATGGTGGACTCAATTTCAACGGCTATGCCAACGGCGGCGCAACCTATGTCGTGCCTGAAGGCTGGACAGTCAACGTCAACTTCGAGAATCGGGCGGATCTCCCGCACAGCGCCATGATCGTTCCACAGGATGCCGTCGATCAGCAGCAGCTACCCGACCCTGTGTTCGAGGGTGCTGCCATTGGCGATCCGTATGCAGGTGTTACCGGAACGGCGGAGTTCAGCTTTACGGCAAGCGAGGTCGGCACATACGCGCTGGCATGTGGCGTTCCGGGACACGCAGCGAGCGGTCACTGGATTGTGTTCGAGGTTGGCAGTTCCGATGCGCAGCCTGCGTTCCAGACGGGCAGCTAGTCAGCGAGAGAGTCCGCCTATATGTCGTTTCTCGACTTTGGAAACAATTCGCTCACCGTTAATCTGGCGATCTTTGTCGTTCTGGCGGTGGTTATCTGGCTGGCAGGCACACGCATCTCATTCTACGCCGATGCGCTCACCACGCGTACCGGCATGGGATCTGCCTTCATGGGCATGGTGTTTCTCGCCGCCGCCACATCATCACCGGAAATCGGCACCACGATCTCAGCAGCGACAGCGGGACAAGCGCAGCTCGCCGTGAATAACGCCTTCGGCGGGGTGAGTATGCAGACCGCGATTCTCGCCATCGTCGATTTGCTGTTCATACGCGGCGCGCTCACCTACTTCAGCCCCAAACCCGTGTTGATGCTGCAAGGCGTCTTCCTCATTCTGCTGATCGGGATGGCATTGACCGGGATCGCGGCAGGTGACACGCTGACCATCCTCGGTGTTGGCATGTGGAGCGTACTGCTGCTGGTGGTCTATATCCTGTCGCTAAAGATGTCGCAGGGCTACGAGCGTCAAAAAGAATGGATGCCGGAGAACGCGCCGGATGAAGCCCAAGTACAAGAGTCAGTCAAATCGCCGAAGTCGCAGTCTGCCGAAGACCGTTACCGGCATTGGAGCAGACGCCGCCTGATTCTGTTCTTCGCCCTAGGTACAGTCATCATTTTCGCCGTCGGGTATGTGTTGGCGCAGGCGGCGACTGCCATCGCCGCGCAGACCGGACTGGGCACGAGTTTCGTCGGCGCGACTTTGCTCGCAGCCTCAACTTCCCTACCCGAACTAAGTGCTACGAGCGCTGCCGTTCGACTAGGGAATTACAGCATGGCAATCGCCAATATCTTCGGCAGCAACAGCTTCATGATCATGCTGGTGTTCCTCGGTGACGTGTTCTACCGGGGCGGATCGATCCTCCAACAGGTGGATCGATCCGCGATGTTCGGCGCAGCTACCGGCATCCTCGTCACCGCGATCTATCTGATCGGCATGTTGGAACGGCGCGACCGGACGGTGCTGCGCATGGGGATCGATTCGGCAGTCGTCCTCGCGATCTATCTCGGCAGTCTCGTCATCCTCTATCAGCTCCGCTGACAGGGTGTCTGGAAGGAGTTGTTTGTGGGTATGCGCATCAATCAGCAGTCTATCCCGATCATCGTACTGGCGGCAGCCGCGCTGCTGGTATTCGGCGCTTTTGTCGTGGTCAACCTGACCACTCCGGGCACTGACGGTGACATCGTACAGACCGAAGAAAGCAGCGGCGGCGCGCCGTCCACCGCCGAAGCAACCGAACCCGCGCCAGACGAGGCGACGCCGGAAGCCTCTATGCAGGCGGACAGCACCGACGAGTCCGAAGCGGCGGCACAAGGGACGCCGACGCCGACTTCGCTCAGCCGCGTCACCCGGTCGATCCTCATCGGCACGGCGATCACGCCCATGCTGCAAACAACCGCCGTCCCTCAAGGTGGCACGACCACGCCGACTTCGCTCAGCCGCGTCACCCGGTCGATTATCTTGGGCGCGGAAGCGACCGAGACCGCCGAAGCCACAACGGAGGTGACCGAAGCGGCACACGGTGCAGCCGGTGGCACACTTCCGCCACCAGATTCAGGTTTGCCGTTCGCCGGTCGTGACGACGTTCCTTCGACGCTGCAGCCACAGGGTCCCGTCGCCGCGCGTCAGGCGGCATTGTGGTGGATCATGTTGGGGATCGGCGGCGTGATTTACCTCGCAGTCATGGTGTTCGTGCTGCGGATCGTCGGCAAACGCCGCCGTGAGCGCGAATATCGCCCGTCAAACCGGAAGGTGCTCGGCTTGATCGTGGGCGGCGGGGTGATCCTCCCGATGATCGTGCTCACCGCTCTATTCGCGCTGACGCTCGGCACGATGGCGGTGCTCGCGCTCGACGACACGCCGACCGAACTCACGGTCGAGGTCACCGGCTTTCGCTGGTGGTGGGAGGTGCGCTATCCCGATCAGGGTTTTGTGACCGCGAACGAAATCCACATCCCTATCGGGCAGCCTGTACGCTTCAGCCTCGCCTCTGCGGATGTCATCCACAGTTTCTGGGTGCCAGAACTCGGCGGCAAGATGGATCTGCTGCCCGGTCAGACTAATGCGTTCTGGCTGCAAGCCGATACTCCGGGCGAATATCGAGGACAATGCGCGGAGTTCTGCGGCAGGCAGCACGCGAACATGGCGATCCTCGTCATCGCGCACGAGCGGGAAGATTTCGAGGCATGGGTGGCGAATCAGCAGCAGGCGGCGCGCGACCCCACCGATGAATTGATCGCGCGCGGTCAGGAAGTCTTCCTCAATTCCGCCTGCATTGCCTGTCACGCAGTCGCCGGGACGACCGCGCAGGGGATTCAAGGACCGAACCTCACGCATTTCGGCAGCCGCCGCTGGATCGGCGCGGGCGCTGTCCCTAATACCGATGCCTATCTGGGGCAGTGGATCGTCAATTCGCAGGTACTTAAACCCGGCAATCTCATGCCGCCGCAGGATATTCCCGCCGAAGACATCCCCGCGCTGGTCGCCTATTTGCACAGCCTAGACTAGAGAGAGACGCACATGACGACTCAGCCGATCAAGGACGAAGTCTTCGAGTACATTCCCGACGAAGAGTTTGAGAAGGTCTGGAATCCGCCGCCGGGGCTGTGGGGCAAACTCAAGGCGGTGCAGAACCAAAATATCGGCATGCGCTTCATCTTCACAGCCTTCTTTTTCTTCACACTGGCGGGCATTCTGGCGTTAGCGATGCGCTTACAGCTCATCCGCCCGGAAAACAACTTTCTCTCGCCGGAGATTTACAACCAGTTTTTCACCATGCACGGCTCAACGATGATCTTTTTGTTCATCGTGCCGCTCGCCGAAGGGATCGCCACGCTCGTGCTCCCGCAGATGCTTGGAACACGCGAGCTGCCCTTCCCCCGCCTGACCGCCTTCGCTTACTGGACGTTTCTTTCCGGCGGGCTGCTGTTCTATTCCGGCTTCCTGTTCAACGCCGTGCCCGACGCCGGATGGTTCGCCTACGTGCCGCTGTCGAACATCGAGTTCTCGCCCGATCTCGGCATGGATTTCTGGCTGCTTGGCTTGAACGTCGCGGAGATCGGCGCGATTGTCGGCGCGACCGAGATCATCCTTTCCTTTTTCAAGATGCGCGCGCCGGGGATGTCGCTCAACCGCGTGCCGATCTTCGCATGGGCGATGATGATCACCGCCTTCATGATGATTTTCGCCTTCACCCCGTTGATCGTCGGCAGTCTGCTCCTCGAAGCGGATCGCAAACTGGGGACGTGGTTCTATCGACCGGAGGGCGGCGGCAGCGTCCTCCTGTGGCAGCACATCTTCTGGATTTTCGGGCATCCCGACGTGTATATCCAGTTCCTCCCGGCGACGGGCATGATCTCGACCATGATCCCCGTCTTCGCGCGGCGGCGGTTGGTCGGCTACTCGGCAATTGTGCTGGCGCTGGTGGCGACGGCGTTTCTCAGCTTCGGTTTATGGGTGCATCACATGTTCACGACCGGACTGCCCGAACTCACGCTCTCGTTCTTCAGCGTCGCCAGCTTTCTGGTCGTCATCCCATCCGGTGTGCAGGTCTTCGCGTGGATCGCGACCATGTGGGGCAGCCGTTTGAACCTCACCACGCCGATGTTGTTCGCGCTTGGCATTTTCGCGGTGTTCGTGCTTGGCGGCATCACCGGGGTGATGGTCGCCATCGCGCCATTCGATTTCCAAGTCCACGATACCTATTTCGTCGTCGCTCACCTGCACTATGTGCTGTTCGGCGGGTCGGTCTTCCCGATCTTCGCGGGCATTTATTACTGGGCTCCAAAGTACATCGGCAAGATGTTCAGCGAGAACCTCGGCAGGTGGCATTTCTGGCTGCTGTTCGTCGGCTTCAACCTGACCTTTTTCCCGATGCACATTTCCGGGCTGCTGGGGATGCCGCGCCGCGTCTACACCTACCAGACTGGCTTAGGCTGGGATTTCCTCAACCTCCTTTCGACCGTAGGGGCTTTCCTGATCGCGGCAGGGATCGCCGTGTTCTTCTACAACATCTACTGGACAGTGCGCTTTGGCGAACGCGCGCCGCGCAACCCGTGGAACGCCGACACGCTTGAATGGGCGCAGCCCACGCCGACGACGCAGTACGGCTTCCGCACCTTGCCTATCGTGCGCAGCCGTCATCCCGTATGGGATCAAGAAGACCTGCATCAAGGCACAGAACAGGAGGAAACGCTCGTCAAGACGCTGGCACTCTACCCGACGCAGTACCGCGCGCAGTTGGTCAGCAGCGCGCTCGACGCCCGCCCGCAGGAAGTGATCCGCATCAGCGGACCATCGATCTGGATTGTGGTCGCCGCCCTCGGTGTCATGCTCTTTTCCTTCTTCCTCATCTACGATCTGGTCATCCCGGCGGGTATTGCGCTTGTCGCCTTCGCCCTCGCCCTGTTTTTGTGGCGGCGTCAATACCAGCAGCAGCCGGAAAGCAATCCGCGCTTGGACGCGGAATTCGAGCGGCGTACGGGCGTGCCGATTCGCGGCGCGAACAATCGCAACATCGTTGAAGGCGGCGTGCTGATCCTCATCCTGTTCATCGCCATCATCATCGCCACGCTGGTGTTCACCCATCTCTACCTGCGCGTCGAAGCGATTCAATGGCCCCCGGAGGGTATCGCCCTCCCCGACCCGCTGCTGCCGGGAATCGCCGTTGCGCTGCTGATCGTCGGCGTGGCTGTCCATACTGCCGCCGTTTCGGGATTCAACCGGCGATCCAGCCAGCGCATCTGGTTGGGGCTGGCGGGTGGCGCGCTGGCAGGGGTGATCGCCGTCGCCATCGTGATTAGTCACGCACGCCAGCTCGCGTTTACCGCGACGACGAACGCCTACGGTTCGAGCTTCTACGCGCTCGGACTCATGCCGGTCGTGTTCGTCCTGCTCGGCGCGATCATCTCCAGCGTGACCGCGTTCTGGGTGCTGCGCTCCCCTGCTCCGGTCGAGGATTATCACTACGTGCGCCATATCGCGCGCTACTGGTACGGGATCACGCTCCTGTCGATCCTCGTTTTCGTCGTGTTGTACTTGCTGCCTTACTTCTACTAGAGGGAAGCCGATGCGGACAAATCAACCCCTGCGCAACAGCTTCGCCTTGTGGTTCGGCATGGTAGGTGCGCCGTTCATCTGGGTCGCGCACTTCATGATCATGTGGGCGATCACAGAAATGGGCTGTCGGCTTGGCGTCGCCGATGCGCGCATTTTCGGGATTTACGCGGCGCACCTGTTCTCCGTGCTTTCCACTGTGATCGCGCTGACGCTGATCGCGGTATCCGGCTTGAGTGCTTACCGGCGCTGGCAGCAAATCCGCGCTGCGCCGCCTGCTGAACCACCCGACACCGCGAATTCCATCGGGCGCGCCCAGTTCATGAATACGCTCGGCATGTCGTTCAGCATCCTGTTCGCGGTGACGGTGATCTACATGCTCATTCCCGTGTTCGTGCTGCCGCTCTGCGACATTGTGCGCTAGGCAGCAGGCTGAAACCATTCTGCTGCTTGGCACTGGTAATGCTCGACTTGAGTCCGATAATCGACTTGATATAGACCGCTTTCCTAGAGCAAAGCCCGAAGAATCTGAAAGCGATTCGTGCGATCACCGGGATCATGCTCGCGTCTGTGATCTGCATCTTCGTCGC
>JACSRG010000583.1 GCA_014879865.1 Anaerolinea sp. | reverse complement strand
TCTTCAAGCAGCAGGCAGATCGCTTCGCGCACATCAACCTGCTGGTCTGCAATTAAGATGCGCATGATGCTTCACATCGCGTATTGCAGACCTAGCTCATGGATACGCATCCGCGCTGCCAACCCCTGCCGGGCGCGGAACAACCGGGATTTAATCACGCCGACATTGGTGTTGAGAGTCTCGGCGATTTCTTCATACGATAGGTCGTTCCAGTAGCGCAGGATGATGATGGCGCGTTCGTCGGGCTTCAACCGTGCCAGAAGCTGCTGAACCGACTCAATCGACTCGTGCTTGATGAGCTGATCTTCGACGTCAGGGCTATCATGCACGGCGAGGAGCTGCCCCGGCAGGAGATCATCGAGCGCCAACCAGCTCAAACGGCGTTTGCGAATGAGGTCGATGCAGTAGTGCGAAGCGATGGACAGCAGCCACGTTTTGAAGGAGCGAAACGAGTCAAAACTGGCGAGGTGATGGTAGGCGCGAATGAAAGTTTCTTGGGCAGCATCTTCTGCCTCGCTCGCGTCGCCAAGCATCCGGTAGGTCAAGTTGTACACCGCGCGCTGATGGTCGTTGACGAGATCCGTAAACGCCTCTTGGTCTCCGAGCAATACGGCTTCGACGCGCTGGCGGTCGCGCTCGTTGAACTGCTGCTGCTGTTCTTGCTGGAATGGTGTAAGCATAGTCGTTTGCCCTCCGTGCTGTTACACCACAAGCGTATCCCGAATCGCTCGTTGACCGTGAGAGGCAGATGGGGAGATTTTTGTCTCACCCAACGACTAGTCTTTTTACCTAGTCAAGTGACTAGGTGGTGTTGAATCGCATAGGCAACGGCTTCAGTTCGGCTCGCCACGCCGAGTTTGCTAAGTATGCTGCTGACGTGGAATTTCACCGTCGAGCGGCTGATAACCAGATGCTCGGCGATCTGGGGGTTATTGAACCCCTTCACCATCAAACTGAGCACTTCCCGTTCTCGTTCGGTCAGCTCGTTAGAACCTTCAGGATGCGTAACCGCGCTCAAGAGTGCTTTGGCGGCCTCTGGCGCGAGAGTCGGCTGTCCGCGCACCGCATTGCGGATTGCCTCGACCAGCTCATCAGCGCTCACATTCTTGAATAAGAATGCTACAGCACCCGCTTGGAGCGCCTTTCGCATCCATTCTTCCTCGTGGAATGAAGTCAGCGCGATCACTTGAATATGGGGAAACTGCTGCCGGATGGCGCGGGTTGCGTCCGCCCCATTCATCTCCGGCATGATCACGTCCATCAGCACTACGTCCGGGTGAAGCTGGGCACACTTGGTGATCGCTTCCGCTCCACTGCTCGCTTCCCCGACACATTCCAACTCATCACTTGCAAACAGGAAGGCAGCGAGTCCACTGCGCACCATAGCGTGATCATCAACGATTAGAACTCGTATTGCCGTCATCGCTCATCCTTAAGTGCGCCACGTCGCGCACACTGTCGTTCCAAAACCCGTCTGGCTCTCGATAATCAGGTGACCGCCGATTCCGGCAATCCGCTCACCCATGATCGCCAATCCCATATGCTCTGCTGTCACCAACTGCGGATCAAACCCGCGCCCATCGTCGGTGATGGTAAGGCACACTTTTTCTTCCTCGTAGACCAAGCGCACGGTAACACTGGCTGCATCCGCATGTTTGAAGATGTTGTTCAGCGCTTCCTGTGCGATCCGGTAGAGCGTGATCTGCACATCCGGTGGCAGATCATATTGTCCGACACACTCGACATTCACCGGAATTCGCGCGCGTCCGGCAAGGGCTTCGCCGAGCTGGCGGACGAGCTCGGATAGGCTAACTTCAGTCAGCGCGGTAGGTCGCAGTTCGAGAAGAAGTGTGCGCATTTCTGCCAGCGCCCCGCGCGTCAACTGCCGGAGTTCCGCCAAACGCCGCTCTCCTTCTTGCGGACTGCGCTGCCATACGCGCGGCAGCACCTCGGCAATCAGGCTTGCTGAGAACAGAGTTTGCGTCACGGCATCATGGAGTTCGCGCGCTATCCGTCCACGTTCGGCGATGATCGCCGCCTGTTCTGCTTGGTCACGCAGCCGGTTGATTTCCTGTGTGCGTTCTTCAACCCGCAGTTCTAGCATCTGATTCGCCTTTTCCAACATTTGATAGGCGAATACTCGGTCGGACGCATCAACCGCCATGACCAGAATCTGGTCGATTACCTCACCACTCGCAAACGGAAAGAGGGCAACATCCCAGTACGAGAGGACGGAGCCCCACTGGAGTTGAACATTTTCGCGCTGAACGACGCGTCCGGCAAATGCAGCGTCGATGTGGGGTTGAAACCGGCTCTCTTCACCGGGAAACACGCTGAATAGGTTTTTTCCCGGCTCGATTTGCTCCGGGCGTAAAGGCGCATATCGATCGATGAAGTTCTGCCATGTAAGATTGTAACGAACGAAATTGTAATTCTGGTCGATGAGAGCTAGTCCGATGGGCAGCCGCTCGAACAGTTGATCCATGGCAATTCTAACAGCCTCCCTTTCACCGCGGAGTGGAGCTACAATCCGCAGGGTTGGTATTTCGTATCCATGCAAAGGAGTATACCCCGTGATCGAATGCGGACGCGAAATTCTGCGCCATGTACAGATCACCGACTCGCGGGAATGGTTGGTAACAAATGGGCTTGGTGGATATGCATCCGGGACGATCACAGGGAAACTCGCGAGCCGGTATCATGGACTGCTGATCGCCGCGCTTGAGCCACCACTTGGACGCACCTTGCTGCTGAGCCACTTCGACGAGCAGGTCAGCTATGATGGACAATCTGCGTCCGGCGGGAACTGCTTGTCGGGCTTCCGCCTTGCTGGATCGATCCCTGTGTGGACGTTTGCCATCAGCGACGCTCTTATTGAGAAGCGCATCTGGATGCGTCATGAAGCCAACACAACCCTAATCCGTTACACGCTGGCGCGTGCCGCTCAGCCCCTATCTTTGACATGCCGCGTCTTTGTCAACTACCGCGATTCCCACCTGAATACCCATCGACCGGACTGGCAGTACAATTTGACGACTGCCAAGTCTGGCGTCAGGTTTACCGCTTTTCCCGACGCAGTACCCCTCCATCTCTGCAGTGACGCGGCGACGTTCACGCAGGCGGTCGAATGGCATTTTGATCACTTTCTATCTATCGAGGCAGGGCGTGGTCTCGACGCCTACGATGACCAGCTTGCTATTGGCAGCTTCGTGCTCACGTTGAATCCCGGCGCATCGGTCACGTTCGTTGCATCTACCGAACCCATCACCGGGATCGATGGTACAGGCGAACTCCATGAGCGTGAGGAGCGAGATCGGATGCTCCTTGATCAGAGCGGCTTACGCGGCGAGCCTGACTGGATTCAGCAGTTGGTTCTGGCAGCGGATCAGTTCCTTGTGCGCCGTCCGCTGCCCAATCAGTCTGATGGGATGACCGTGCTTGCGGGCTATCCTTGGTTCAGCGATTGGGGGCGTGACACGATGATCGCCCTACCCGGCTTGACCCTCACGACGCAGCGCTATGACCTTGCGGCGGCAATTCTGCGCACGTTTGCGCGCTACGCAGATCACGGTATGCTGCCGAATCGTTTCCCGGACGCGGGTCAAGAACCGGAGTACAACACGGTTGACGCAGGTCTATGGTATTTTCAGGCTGTTGGGCAGTATGTCACCGCGACAGGCGATCTTGAACTCCTGCGCGAATTGTATCCTGTTTTGGTGGACATGATTGCGTGGCATGTGCGCGGGACACGTTTTGGTATCCATGTAGACCCGATAGATGGTTTGCTGTCAGCGGGCGAACCAGATGTTCAGTTGACGTGGATGGATGTCAAAATTCACACGCGTTATCTTCCGGTGACGCATCTGCTTGAGGCTGAATCAACCCGTTGGCTGCCTGCGTTTATCGGTTTGCTTCAACGATTTGGCGTTCCCACGCCAAATTGGGTGGTGACTCCTCGAACCGGTAAGCAGGTCGAGATCAATGCGCTCTGGTACAGCGCGTTGATGTGGATGGCTTCGTTTGCTGCACAATTGGGCTACGATCCTACTGACTACACGCAGCGCGCTGATCGCGTGCGATCAGCGTTTGCCCGTTTCTGGAATCCGTCTGCGAGCTGCTGCTGCGACGTTCTCGATACGCCGGATGGCGTTGCCGATCCGACAGTACGCCCCAACCAGATTTTGGCGGTGTCACTCCCCCATTCTCCGCTTTCACCCGCGCAGCAGCGTCAGGTCGTCGATGTATGCGCACGCCAATTGCTGACCGAGTACGGACTGCGCAGCCTTCCCACTGACCATCCAGACTATCAAGGCATCTACGGCGGAAATCTGGTTATGCGCGATGCTGCCTATCATCAAGGGACGATCTGGAGCTGGCTGATCGGCGCTTTTGCCGAAGCGCATCTACGCGTTTATGGTGATCAAGAACTGGCGCGATCCTTCCTGCTGCCGTTCAAACACCATCTCATGGATCACGGTTTGGGCAGCATCAGCGAAGTCTTCAGCGGCGATGCACCGCATCAGCCGGGCGGTTGCCTTGCGCAAGCATGGGGTGTCGCCGAAGTCCTCCGCGCGTGGCGTTTGTTTCGGAGTCGCGTTTAGACCGTGTTATAATGACGTGAATCTGTTCTCGTCTCTGCTTTAGTGTTAAGGAGCGCCACGCATGGACATGAACCAAGCCGCGCGCATGATTGAATGGCTAGATGAAGAACGTCGCCGCGACAAGGCGACGATTGCCACGTTACAGGAACGACTGGCGCAGCAGCAGGAGCTGGTCGATACCATGCTCCGCCGCCTGTCCAGCGTTGAATCCGATCAAAGTGTTATCCGGGGGCAAGTCGTTTCGACCGGACG
>JACSRG010000638.1 GCA_014879865.1 Anaerolinea sp. | reverse complement strand
GAACGTTACCCCTTATGCCAACGAACTCGATGGGGAACGGGCGGCGGCGTGCATTGCCCGTTTCGGTGCAACGCAGGCGGTGCGCTGTGATGTGGAGCGGCTCGTTGCCTCTAATAACGCTTTCGGCGCGGCATGGCTCAACCCACCGTATGACCATGACGCGGGCGCGTCGGGCAGCAAGCGGGTCGAGTTCCGCTATCTGCGCCATGCGTGGAAGTGGGTGCAGGACGGCGGTTTGGCGCTGTGGTGCGTGTATCGCCAGCACATCACGAGCGAAGCGGCGGCATTTCTCGCCAAGCACAGCACGCGCGTCGAGGTCTGGGCGCTGCCGGGGAAGCATCTGGGCGAATATGATCAGATGGTGGTCGCGGCGATCAAGGGCATGCAGGAGAGTCCGACGACGCTCTACGAGCAGATCGTGCGCGAGCGCGATGAACCGCGTCCGCTAGTCGTGCACACCGAGCCCGTCTACCGCCTGCCCGCGCCGCGTCCGATCCAGCGCTTCGTGTTCGCGCCGGATATGCTCGATGCCGAGGCAGGGCTGCGCCTGATCGAGGCGAATGGTGCGTGGAAAACGAACGGCTTTCAGGCGCTGCTGGAAGTTCCCCCGCCGCCCGCCGAGATCGAACCCGTCGTCGCGCCACGTCCCGGTCATCTGGCGCTCGTGCTCGCCGCCGGGGTGGCGGATGGCGCGGTCATCGAGACGCAGGAATACGGAACCGTCGCCCTGCGTGGCAAGACGCGCCATGTCGAACAAATCGCCCGCGTCGAGATCGAAGCCAACCCCGACGACCCGGAGCGGCAGGTCAAAAAAACGACGATCCGCCTGAAACCGACGACCACCCTCACGCTGCTGGCGAATGACGGCACGACGGTCGAAATGGAAGGTGACGAGGCGCTGCTCGGGTTCATCACCGCCAACAAACGCGCGCTCGCGAGCTATCTCAACCGCCGCTTCCAGCCGCTCTACCGCTTCGACTTCGACGGCATCGGGCGCTGGCTCGACCGCATCCGACTCAAGGGCAAGTATCCGCTCTACACGGCGCAGAAGCACGTGATCGCGGCGGTCACGCGCGGGCTGCGCTCCCGTGACAGCCTGCTTTTGTGCGGACAAATGGGGGTCGGCAAAACGGCGATCGGCGGATCGGCGGCGATTGCGCTTGCCGCCAACATCGTCACGGGGATGGAGCGGTCGATGCGTCCCGATCAGGTGGTGCTGATCGTCGCGCCGCCGCACCTGATCGAGAAGTGGCAGCGAGAACTCCATTCCATCCGCCCCAACCTGCTCGTTCGCCGTCTGGATCGGCACGAGGATGTTAAGTCGTTTATGGCAGAAGCGGCGGCGCTCGGCGGCGAGGTCGCCAAGATCGGCTTGATCAAGCGCGACATGACCAAGCTCGGCGCGGGACACGAACCGGCGGTGATCTGGCGGCGCGAAGCGGTCGCGCTGTGGCAGCATGATGCGCCGACGCCGGACGGTTATCAACCGGGGCAGCGCATCCAGCGCGAGCGCGTGCCCAAGTGTCCCACCTGTGGCTGCACCGTCCTGCAGGAGCGCAAGGGCGTGAGCATTCCCGCCTCCGAGAGCTGGCTCAAGAGCGGGCAGCGCCAGTGCGCCGTGTGTGGAGCGCCGCTGTGGCAGGAAGCGCGGGATCGCGGGTCGCAGCCCAAAGCGGGCGAGAAGTACGCGACCAAAAACCCGCGCTACCGCCTTGACCAATACCTCAAGCGGCTGTATCCCGACCGCGTCTATCTCCTCCTGTGGGACGAAATCCATGAGGCGCAGCACTCGGACACGGGAAACGGGCAGGCATTCAGTCGGATGGCGGGACTGGCGCAGAAGGTGCTGGCGCTGACCGGGACGCCCTTCAACGGGCGCGCCTCGTCGATCTTCAACCTCGAATACGCCCTCAACCCGCGTGTGCGCCAGCGCTACAATTGGGGCGGCGCGCCCCGCATCAACCGCAAGACGCGCGGTGACCGGGGCTACCAGACCGTCGTCGAGGAGAACGCACGCGGGCGCGGACGGGCGGAGTCGCGCTGGGTGGAGAACATGGGCGTGCGTGAACAGGTGCTGGAGGAGCGTCCGAGCTATGACCGCGAGACGGGGGCGTACACCGGGACATCAACCTACGAGCGTCCCTACGAGGAAGCGCCGGGCATCTCGCCGCTGCTGGTCGCCGAAGTGCTGGATCACGCGATTTTCTTCTCCCTCGGCGATCTCGGTAAAGCTCTGCCCCGCTACGAGGAGATTGCGCTCCCCGTCGAACTTGACGCCGATGTCTATGCCGAATACGACCGCACGCGCGGGCGGCTCAAGGACTACCTGATCGCGCGGCGCTGGGAGGGCGACACCAGTTTCAGGGGCGCATTCTTGCAGTGGTCGATGGGCTGGATCAATTCCCCGTTCCGTCCCTACGAAGTCATCCACAACCTCAAGCACCCGATCACCGGGGTGAAAGAGCCGTACACCGTCGCCTCGATCCCGTCCTACGGCGAACAGCGCGTCTACGCGAAGGAGCAGGCGCTCCTCGATCTGGTGCGGACAGAACTCGCCGACGGGCGTCCGTGCGTCGTCTACTTCCGCCAGACCGGGACACGGGATATTCAGCCCCGCCTCGAATCCCTGCTGCGGCGGCACGTGCCGGACGCGGTGCCCTTCATCCTTAAGAACACGGTCGAAGCGGAGCGCCGCGAAAAGGTGATCGACAGCGCCGTCGCGGGTGGATGCAACGTCTTGATCTGCAACCCCGAGTTGACCAAGACGGGACTCGACCTAATCTTCGCACCAACGCTCATCTTCTACGAGATCACGTTCAATCTCAGCACGATGATGCAGGCGGCAGCGCGCTCGTACCGCTTAAACCAGACGCATGCGCACTGCAAGGTCTACTACCTGTTTGCCGAGGGCACGATGGAACAGACCGCCGTGCAGTTGATGAGCCGCAAGCAGCGCGCCGCCAAACTCCTCACGGGAGATATCGGCTTGACGGGCTTGGACGCGCTCACCGAAGGGGAAGGCGGACTGGAAGAGGCGCTGCTAGACGCCATCGGACGCGACGAGACGCTGCTCGACCCAACGGAACTCTTCAAGGCGGACGCGCAAGCGGGCGAGATCGACGCCGAAGACGCCGCCTACTGGAACGTCTTAAGCGCAGCGACCGAACCGCTGACCGACGAGGAGCCCGTCACGCAACCCGATCCGCTCGTCGCTTCAGCACTCGACCTCGGCGCAGTCATTACGCCGCTGCCCAAGTCTTCGGAACCAAAGCGGCTTTCCAAGCCGACTTCACGCGCAGCGATCATCGCCTACCTCGACAGCGTCCACCTGATCGCCGATGCGGCACAGTGGCGGCGCTTACAGAAAGCCCTGCTCGACAAGCTGGCGGAGACACTCGAAACGGCGGACTTGCAGGCGTGGATTTGTGCGTGGCTGACGGAGAACCGGGTCGTCTTCCCCGGCTGCGAAACGGAAGTCACCGAGCGACTGATCGCGCTGGCGAATGGTCAGGTGGAAACGCCGCCCCTGCTGCAGCTCGTCGAACGTCCCGAACCTTCAATCTCAAGACCCAAGCGTGAGCCGATTCCGTTTCCACGCCTTGACATTCCTGCCCGCGTCTATGACGATGCCCCTGCTCAACAAATGGCACTATTCTGACTCGATTGCAATCACTTCAAGGCGTCTTTTTCAACTGTTCGATCACCTGTTGTGCGGTGATCAAGTTGCAGTGGGTGTGCCGCACGTAGATCTGCATGGCTTCGAGCGTTTTGCCTCTACTGAGCAGTGATCGAACTTCCTTCAACAACTGCGGATCATCCACGATTTCGACGGCGACTTCGCGCACTGGAACAATGCCACGCTTCAGCGCTTCATCATAACTGATGAAGTGTATGATCCCCGCTTGGTCACGGAAACTGACTGTTGGTTGCTCAAAATGCGGCAGCGTACCCGGCAGCGCATCAGGAATCTCTTCCCACTCATCCTCCGCAATACCGTAATGCACTTCAGCATTGTATTTCGCGCATCCTAGATCAGGACACCAATCGTCAAAAACCTGACTGAGATCGTCGCTAAAGGCCAGAAGATAGAAAGTGCTCTCGGACTCGCTATAGATGATGGCTCTTGTTATGGGAGCATGATTTTTGATCTCGGCTTTCAGACGCATCGGTGTTTCTTCCTATCATGTTGTCAGTTCGTTTCTTTATCAATTGTAGTGGAGATACAAGCCATGACATCCAAAGGGGTACAACCTAACAATGCCACCGTCATAACGCTCACATTACCAGCAGTAGCCGACGAGTCCAAATCAGGTACGCTGCTCGTCCAGCGCGGCGATCTCGCCCGCGTCCACCCGTTCACCTACACGCAGATCGCCGACCTCACCGAGGTTATCGCCGATGCGCTCGTCGCCTTCGCCGCCGTCGAAGCGGATCCGCCCATCCTCCCTGAGACGCAACCGCCGCCCAAACCACAATCGACCAAGCAGGTCGAAACGCCCCAACTGAACGCCGAACCTACCGTCGATGTCCCGCTCAAGAAGGGGACGAAGGCGGTCAAGATCAGCCACCTGAAGATCGTCGGCGGGGAGACGGATGCAGCAGCATACCGGCAAGCGGTGCAGATCGCCGGAAAGCTGATTGACGGGAAATTGTGGGACGGCGCGTCGCCGATCCGCATCGACGATGTGTACGCGCTGGCGAAGAAGATGAAACACTTGACTGAGCGCGATCTATCGCTGTTCACGCTGGACGACTTCGTGCAGGTTAGCGATCCGGTGGACAACTAGGCTCAGAGGCGGTCAAGCTGCTGCCGCGTCCGTTCCCTGTCTCTTATACACATCT
>JACSRG010000493.1 GCA_014879865.1 Anaerolinea sp. | reverse complement strand
CGGCGGTCATGACCGCCGCGCCGATCAACACCCCGCCGATCAACGCGACTTCCGCGCCGATCAAGCCGCGCAGCCACCCCGCCCCCGTGCCGCGTCGCAGCCGCCGCGCCATCAAAATCAAGTTGACGCCCGCAATCGCGACCAGCGGGATGATCAGGATCAGCTTGACCAGCAGCGCGTGCCCGTAGAGCGTCGTCAGCAGGGCTTGCGGCGTGCCGACAAACAGGAAGCCGAGAAACGCCCCGGTTGCGATCAACGCCAGCAGCGCCGCCCGCGCCATGTTCGAGAACCAGCCGATCAGCGTGGCGAGCGCGCCGCTCACCCCCCGGATGAGCGGGATCACGGCGAAGAAATGCATCAACCCGCCGAGCCAGAGCGCCGTGCCGAGCAGATGCAGCCAATCGGCAAGGACGGTTTGTTCTGCGTCATGCGTCGCGCTGCTGTGACTGTACTGGCTCTGGGCATAGAGCAGCGCCGCGCTGATCAACAGCGCCGGGATGTAAGCGACCGGCTGCCCGCGCGCGATCCACAGAACAATGCCGGTGACAAGCCACAGTCCGAGCCGGATCAACCAGATCGCGCCGAAGCGCGTCCCGCTGATCACCCGCCCGATGTCGCTCAACGCGGCAGCTTCGCCCGTGTAGACGAGCAAGCTCAGCGCGGTCACAACGCCGTAGAGCAGCCATCCGGCGAGAATCAGCGCGCTCATGCGGCGGCTGACGACGGTCGCGTCAGCGAGCCGACGCGCCACCTTCGACGGCTGCCACACGAACAGCAAGAAGCCCAACCCGCCGACCAGCAGCGCCGTGCTGATGTGGGTCAGCCAGCGCGCCGCCGCGTCTTGCGGGGGAATCGATTCGGCTTGACTGTCCGCCAGCGCCGCCCCTGCCGCTTGACCGATGGCGAATGCATAGATTCCCCGCGTTTGATGCCCATCCACCGACGACAGCGCCCGCCACGACACCGTGTACAACCCGTCGGGCAGATCGCCGGGGACGAGCGTCATTTCGGTGAAGTTTTCGACTGTCGCGGGCGGCGTCTCGACCGTCGTTCCATCTTCGCGCAGCAGCGTGATTCCGCTGAATTCCGGCTCCAGCGCCTCGGTGAAATACAGGTGAATCAGTTCCGGCGCGACGGTGAGTTCGGCGTTGGGGGGCGGATCAGCGCGGTAGAGGTTGCTGTGCGCGGACACCGATCCGCTGAACGCGAACAGCAGTAAAACGAGGAGGAACAGTTGGAGTTTACGGATAAAGAACACCATGAACTTAACTTCTTCCCTATGGCAGGTTTTACGCTCGGTAGGGGCATGATATATCATGCCTCTACGTCTCCGTAAACACCGGGTGGGTGAGGTTTCATTACGATCCCGCCGCCCGCAGCGCCTCGATCTGCGCCCGCAGATCGTCGATCTGGGCTTGCAGCGCCGCGATTGCATCGGAGTCCGTGTCCAACGCCGGGAACAAAATGTCACCCGCCGGTTCGACTGTGCTGAATGAGCCATCCGCTGAGGTGAACGTCTCGCTGACTTCTTCGCCGTCCAGCGTGCCCGACAAGATGAACGTGTAATCGCCGGGGCGCGTCGGGATCAAGTCGGCGGTGTAGTGCCCGCGTGTTCCCGCGACCGGATACAGGCGCAGCGGCATAGATTGATCGCCGAACTGCACGATCAGCGTGAAAATCTCGTCGGCGTTGTCGAGTGGTTCGTCGGTATCGTGATGCGTAAACGTGATTTCCGGTCCGTTGAAGACACCGGCGTAGGCGGGTTCGATGCGCCAGCCGAATACGATTTCATAATCGCCGATCATCCGTCCTTCATGGGCGACGGGTTCGCGGGCGAACACAGCGGCGCTGGTCAGCAGCAGACAAACGATAAGCAGCACGGCAGGCAGCTTCTTCATAACGTTACTCCTAACCTAAATTGTAGCGGGAATGCGTCCGACTATGCTACAGACGGAAGCCGCGCGACTCCATACGCCAAATCGCGTACAGATCAGAAATAGGCGTAACTCTCGTGTGGAGATTGGGTTTTCAGAGTCATGAATATCAAAAGCCTGCGACAACGACTAAAACGTCCCGCTGCCCGCAACCTTAAACGCCTTGAAGATGGCGAATTGGTAGAACTGGCGCGCACGGGCGATAAAGAGGCGTTCGGCGAATTGTACGAACGATACCTCGACAAGATTTACAACTATGTGTACTACCGCACCGGGAATCATCACGACGCCGAAGACCTGACGGCGCGTGTCTTCACACGGGCGATGGCGCACATCGAGACGTACACCGAACGCGGTGTGCCGTTCCAAGCATGGCTGTACCGCATCGCGCACAATCTCGTCGCCAACTGGCATCGAGATCGCGGGCGGCGCAAGATCATCCCGTTGGACGAGTTCATCGCCACCAGCCTGAGTTCGGAATCACCGGATCATCAGGCAGAAGATAACGAAGAACGCGAGGCGCTGGTACGCGCCATTCGCCGGCTGCCCGAAGAACGCCAGCAGCTTCTACTGCTCAAATTCGTCGAGCATCTGTCCAATGCGGAAATCGGGGACATCATGAACCGAACCGAGGGCGCGATCAAATCGTTGTATCACCGGACATTGATCGCCCTCCGTGAAGAACTAGGCACGGTGATCGAAGCAGGCGAAAACAGCATGGAAACGAGAGAGGGTTAGTACAGGCGCTATGGGACAATCGAATTTAGAACATCTGCTTGCCGCTGTGACCGACGCGATTCTTGAGGATGATGCGAATCTCGATCAGATCGTCAGCCGTTATCCGATTCCCCGTGCCGAGATCGAGAGCTTCATTCGGTTAATTCGCCACCTGCACGTCACGCTGGTCGGCGTGCGTCCATCGCGCCGCTTCGCCTATCGCCTGCGCCAAGAACTGCTCGGTCAGCCGGAATGGAACGTGATCAACCGCGTGCGCTTTTTGCCGCCCCGCGTGCAGATCGCCGCTGGTGTCGCGCTGCTGGCAGGCTTCATGCTGATCTCGCGCCGCCGCCTGCTGGCGGAACTCACCGACGGGGCAGCCGTCGAGGAAATCGTCGCCACCTAACACCTGATCGCACAACCGATGAGAACGGACGCCGTATGGCGTCCGTTTGCTTTCCGGCACGCAGCAAACAATTATCAGCTATATAATCGTTGTTATCGCCATTGCTCTAAGGAGCGTCCGATGACAACGAATACGAAACGAGCGGAAGTACTCGCTGCTGCCCTCAACCTACGGTCAGGACCGGGGATGGATTTTCCCGTCGTCACTACGGCAAAGCGGGGGACTTTACTCCCCGTCGTCGAAGTGCTGCCCGATTGGGTCAAAGTGCACCACGCCGAACTTGACCGCGATCTGTTCGCGGCGGCACATCTGGTCAAAGTCGAAGACGGAACCGATCTTGACGGTTATTTGATGGAACGTCCCGAATTGATGACGGCGGAACTCGCCCCCGACCGGATGATCCCGACTGAAAGCCTGACGGGTAAAGACCGCATCGTCGCGCGCGCTTGGAACAATTACGGTGGGCTGCTCGGCAAGCTGAGCGACCTGCTCAAGATTCCGGTCAGCGCGGTCGTCGGGATCATCGTCGCAGAAAGCGGCGGCGCGACCTTCGCCGCTGATGGACGCATCGTCATTCGCTTCGAAGTGCATCTGTTCCACCGCTTCTGGGGCAAAGATAATCCAACTGTATTTGATCGCTTCTTTTCATTTGATCGCAGTTCGCCCGCCAACGGCTTTAAGAAACATGCGTGGCGTCCGAACGCGGACAGCCCGTTTATCGAGTTTCACGGCAAGCAGGAGCGCGAATGGGAGGTCTTCACCTTTGCCCGCGCGCTGAACAATGACGCGGCTCTGCGCAGCATCAGCATGGGCGCGGGGCAGGTGCTCGGCGATAACTTCCGCCGGGTCGGGTATGAAACGCCGCAGCAGATGTTCGACCAATTCTCGCGCAGCGCACAAGCCCAACTGCTGGCGATCTTCGACTACGTCAAGGGACCACGCGGCATCTCGGCAACCATCCAAGCCATGCAGCGCGGCGATTTCTTGCAGGTCGCCACTGCCTACAACGGCACGGCGAACGCGGCGCGCTATGCCGAGATCATCGGGGAAAACAGCGCCGTCTTCGAGCGCGTCATCCCGACGGCGGTCGCCGCGCTTGCGCCAGCGGTGACGACCATGCGCGGACCCGACGCCGCCGAAGTCGCGCCGCCGCCAGCACCGGAAGTCGCGCCGCCCGCCGTCGAAACGCCGAAACCCGCCCCGGCGGAGACCGCCAAACCAACGCCTGAACCCGACAAGCCGGTTGTGCTGATCGCCACGACCGAGGGACTGCGCGTGCGCAGCGAACCGAAGATCGCGCCCAACAACATCAAAGAAACGCTCAAGCGCGGCGAAGCGGTGACTCTGCTGGAGCCGCTGGAAGGCGCGCTGGCGAAAATCAACGCGGGCGAAGCGGGTGGCGGTTGGGTCTTCGTGCGCACCGACGAGAACAATGAAGGCTATGTCGCCGCATGGCTGGTCGAACGCAGCACGTTGATCACGGGAGCGGATGTCGATGCCTACATCGATTCGATCCCGGACGACAAATACCCCGTGCCTTCCAGCTACGACACCTTCTGGCAGTTCCAGACGGCGCTCGGCTTGCCCGATCCGTTCCCGTCGCTGCCCGTCAAAATCCGCAACCAGAGCGAATTCGTCAATCTGGTAATCAACGGGTTTGGACCGAACACGTTCAGCTCACGCAATTGGGCGAACTACTATCGCGGCACCGCCGGGATGCACAACGGCTTCGACTTCAACGTCAAAACCGGAACACCGCTGCTGGCGGTCTCCGACGGCATCATCCTCAAGGATAACGATTGGGTCTTCATGGGCAGCCCGTTCGAGAAGACCGTGATTCTGTGGTGCTTCTT
>JACSRG010000618.1 GCA_014879865.1 Anaerolinea sp. | reverse complement strand
GCGTTACGCCCTTTCTTTTTGCCTTGAGTGCTAGAGTGCGTTTTCTCGCTCGAGGATGTCGCGCAGCAGGTCTTTACGCGCGCCACCGCCGAGCATTTCCAGCCTGCGCACGCCGAGCGGATCGATTTCTTCGCGCAGCAGGCGGATTTCTTCCTCCGTTGGCGGCGGTGTCTCGTGGACATCCGGCGCGACCTCAAGTTCAAAGCCCGTCTTCTTCTTGACCTGCTCGATAGTCACGCCGGGGTGAACCGTCGTCAAGCGCATCCGCCCATTTGCCCAGTCGAACTGCCCCAAGTCGCTGAGTAGATACTTCGCGCCGCTGCCGCGCTTGCGTTCCGGCACATGCCCCATTCCGCTGATGAAATCGACCTGCTCGACGAACGTCACCCGCGAGTGACGCGGCACATATAGGTAAATGTGATCGCTGTAGGGAGTCACATCGGGGATGCCACCCGTTCCCGGCAAACGCATCCGGGGGCGTTCGTAATCCGCACCGAAGGCGATATTGTTGAAATTGCCGCGTGCGTCGATCTGCGCGGGGCGGAAAAACTCCTTCGGGTTGAACTTCGGCAGCAGATCGACCGCTGCCGTCACAAAGCCGACATAGATCAATCCCTTGCCGAGCCACATGTCCTCGATCCGCCCTACGCCGAGCGCTGCCCACTCATGCGCGATGCTCTGCCCGATGGCGGAGGCGAATTTCGCGTTCGGCGCATGGGTCGCCTGCGCGAGGATAAACCCCGCCACCACCAGCGGCGTGTTGATCCCCTGAGCCAGCACTTCGCCATCTTCCACAAGGCGTGAAATGCAAGCGCACATCAGTTCATCAATCGTATAGTCCACTTAGTCATCCCCCGGTTCATCGGACATGCGTACCATGATTGGCGAGAATTTGCCGATAACCTGCACCAGATCGCCTTGCGCGGCGATCACCTGTTCAATCGGTTTGTATGCCTGCGGTGCTTCGTCCATGCCGCCGCCGAGCAGTGTCACGCCGCGCTCTTTCAGATAGCGGTCGCGTTCGGTCTTCGTGATCGAATTGATCGCTTTCTTGCGGCTCATCGCGCGCCCCGCACCATGCGATGCCGAGTCGAGCGATTCAGCAAGTCCCTTGCCACGCACGAGGTAGCCGGGATCGCCCATCGAACCGGGGATGATTCCAAGCACACCTTTCCCGGCAGGAGTCGCGCCCTTGCGATGCACGATCACCGTGCGTTCGGGTTCGTTGAAGCCGGGCGGCGCGGGAATTGTCTGCATCCATGCGAAGTTGTGATGATTTTCGACCGACAGGATCGGTTTGAGTCCGGCGGCTCTGGCGACGCGCTGGTGAATCACTTCATGATTCGCCGCCGCGAAGCGCCCCGCCAATTCCATCGACAGCCAGTATTCCTGCCCTTCGTGCCAGTCGAGCGGCAGCCATGCTAAGTGACGCACCGCCGGATCGAGCTTGGGGTGCAGCTCCATCGCCAGCTTCGAAAAATGATTGGCGATCTTGAAGCCGACGGCGCGCGATCCGCTGTGCGACAGCAGCGCGAGATATTCACCCGCCTTCAACCCCGTTTCTGCATCGTCGCTAGTAATCTTGAAAGCACCCCACTCACAGAAATGATTGCCCGACCCGCTTGTGCCTAGCTGATCGTACGCGTTGTCCTTCAGCGACTTGAGGTACTTGGTCGCATCCCACGCGGGATCGTCCAAGACTTCGTGTTCACTGCGATCATTTCCGGTGAACTTCGCGCCGACGCCGAAGCGCGTCTGCTCCATGAGTGCCTTCCTGAAATGCCCCGGTTTCTGCCCGACGGTAACGGGCGAGATCGGGTAAATCGACAGGCGCATCCGGCAGGCAATATCTACCCCGACGGCATAGGGGATCACCGCGTTTTCGGTCGCCAGCACGCCGCCAATCGGCAGCCCGTAGCCGACATGTGCGTCCGGCATGAGCGCTCCGGCGACACTGATCGGCAGGCGCATCGCCGCGTCCATCTGCTTGATCGCTTCCGGGTCGATCTGGTCTGCGCCCCAGACCGAATACGAAAGCGGTTTTTCGCGCAAATCGTCCTGATGATCCATCAGCTCAGTTCCGTGTTACAATGCTTCGAGTGAGGGTAAGTGTACACCCACCGAGCCGAAATTAGGAGATTACGATGTCCCTCGTAACGACGCTCAAACAAGCGGATATATTCTACGACCTGACGCCCACGCAGCTTGAACTCGTTGCGTCGATCTGCTCAGAGAAGATGTATAACGTCGGGGACATCATCTTCGAGGAAAACACAACCGGAGGAGAAATCTACGTCATTGCCAATGGGGAAGTCGAAATTCAGATCAACCCGGCGATGATTGGCAAAGAATCGACCGGCGGATCGTACACCATCGCCGTGCTGCGTCGCGGGCAGTCGTTCGGCGAGATTTCGCTGGTCGATGAAGGGCTGCGCTCGGCGCGCGCCCGGAGCGCCACCGCCAACACGCACCTCATTCTCATCCCACGCGAGCAGTTGATGTATCTGTGCAGCACCTACCCGCAGATGGGCTTTCGCCTCATGCGCAACCTTGCCGCCGACCTTGCGATGAAGATTCGCAATACCGACTTGCAGGTACGCGAATATCTCGTTTGGATGCAGCGACAGTAACTCATGCAGTACGTCATCATCTTAATACTCGTCAGTGTGCTCATCGGTTTGTCGAAAGGCGGCATGGGCGCGGTTCTCGCCGTGCTGGCAACGCCGCTGCTCAGTCAGGTAATGCCCGTCGCCGACGCCATCGGCTTGGCGCTGCCCATGCTCATGGTCGCGGACGTGTTCGCGCTGTGGGTCTACCGCAATACATGGGATATGCGTTACATCAAGCTGGTGCTGCCCTTCGCGGTGATCGGCATCGTCATCGGCACGGTGCTGCTGGCGAACCTGCCCAACCAGACGCTCAAGCACATCCTCGCCCTGTTCACGCTGGCGTTCGCCGTCTATAAACTCGCCGGAGATCGCTTCATCAGCGCGGAATATCAACCGCGTGACTGGCACGGTTACGTCGCGGGGATCGTCAGCGGCACAGGTTCGGCGCTGGCGAACGTCGGCGGACCACCCTTCACGATCTACATGCTGCTGCAAAACCTCAGCCCGCAAACGTTCGTCGGCACGATGACGCTGTTCTTCGCGCTCGTGAACGCGATCAAACTGCCGGGATTGATGATCGCCGGGCTGATGGACTTCAGCAAGTTGATCGGTATCGCATGGGTGCTGCCGATTCTGCCGCTCGGCGTCTGGGTCGGGCGCTATTTCGTCAAGCGGATCAATCAACTGGCGTTCGAGCGCTTCATGCTGGTCGTGCTGGTGATCGTCGCGGTCTACTTGCTCGTCGGTTAAGCCGCGAGCTGCGCAGGCATTTTCATTCTTTTCTCATACCGTTGGTGGTTACGCTCACTATAATGTCAGTGAGTCTATCGTAATCCCAATTGTAAGGAGTCAAGGATGCGTAAATTCACCCTATTGTTCACCCTGCTGACTCTGCTGACCCTACTCGTATTCGCTGTGTCTGCGCAAGACAACCCGCCACCGGTAACCCCTGTGACCGATCAACCTCCGGGGCTCCCCACCGACGAACTGACCGCCGAGCCAACCATGATGGCAACAGCAATGCCAACAACCGAAGCCACCAGCGCCGCGACGCAGGCAGGCAGTGGCGAAACCCCGGCGGCAACCGCTGAAGCGACCGACACCCTAACGCAAGACAACCGCGCGCACATCCGGTTTGCGCACTTCGCGGCGGATGCCCCCGCCGTCGATGTCTTCATCAACGGCAGCACCGCAGAGGGTCAATCGACGCTCGAATACCCGTCGATGTCCGACTGGATGACCTATGAGGCGGGCGCGATTTCGCTGTCGATTGTGCCCGCAGGCGGCACGGAAGCCGACGCGGTCTTGGGTCCGACCGACGTGACTCTCCCCGCCGGAACATGGCACACCATCGCCGTGATCGGCGCGGTTGAAACCAGCACAATCAACGCGGTGATGATTCAAGAAGCCTACGACGAACTTCTCCCCGGCACAGGCGGCTTGACCTTCTTCAACGCCCTTGAAGGCAGCCCAACCGTTGATCTAAATCGCGGCGATGTAGTATTCTTCGCTGCCCTCGATTACCCGACACTGGAAGGCGGGACGTTCTTCTCGACGCTGCTCGCGGATTCCGGCGTGTACGATTTCCGCGTGACGGCAAATGAAGACCCGACCAACACGCTTGCCGAGTCGCTCCAGCAAGAACTGCAAGAGAACGCCTATACGTTCATGGCGCTGATCGGCACGCCCGAAAGCCCCGAATTGTTCATCGACGTGACCGATCTCTCGGAAGTGGCGATCCAGACAGGGATGCTGGCGGAACCCGGTACGCTGGTCGATGCGTTGAGCGGTGACGAGAACCTGACCGCGCTGGCAAGCGCGGCTGCGTCGGCGGGCTTGGCGGAAACCTTGAGCGGCGCAACGGAATACACGATTTTCGCGCCTGCCAATTTCGCCTTTGACGAACTCGACCTGACCGCCATGAGCGACGAGCAGATTCAAAACCTCCTGCTCGGTCACGTGGTCGAAGGCAAGCTGACCTCGCGTGATCTCCTCTCAGGCGAATCGATCACCACGCTGGCGGGAACGCCGCTCAACGTAACGGTGGAGAACGATCAGATTTTCGTCAATGGGGTGCAGGTGATCGCGGTGAACATCCCGGCAACCAACGGCGTTGTTCACATGCTCAACGGCGTGCTGCAGCCAGAGATGGCAGCACAGTAACAGGAATGTGTAGGGGCATGATACATCATGCCCCATGCGTACCAAGCAAGCAAGTTAACGAAACCCCCATCCCAACCTTCCCCCGAATTCGGGGGAAGGTGCAAACACGAGTCTGCTTGCGCCCCTCCCCGAATTCGGGGAGGGGTCGGGGGTGGGGTTACAAAGCACG
>JACSRG010000709.1 GCA_014879865.1 Anaerolinea sp. | reverse complement strand
GGAGGCACATGTGCCTCCCCCATTAGGAATTCTCAGCCTGCGCTGGCGCGAGTTATGGCTTTGCGAACTGCTCTAAAAAGGCGTCGGCGATGCAGTAGCGCGTTAGTTCAGGGAAATGATCGAATTCTTGCTGGAATACTGCTTCCGCCTTCTTGAGATAACGACCGGCGCTTTCCTCCGGCAGTTCAAAGAACGGAATGTTGTTGATCGGCAGCGTCCGCATCAGATCATCAACGACAATCAGTGCCGAGGATACCTGTTTATCACCCACCGGGAACGTCTTTAACAAACTGCTCAGAACCAGCCCGTACAGCGCGTGAGCAGCGTGTTTCAAAGAGATGTTAGGGAGCAGCAGCGCTTTCAAGAAACTTGAATGGGCTGAATCATACTGCTCAATCCGTAGATAGGCTTTCCCCAAAGCGGTGAAGACACGCGGCTTGATCACTTCCAAATGATTATCTTCAACCTCGATGAGCGCCTGACGCAGCAACCGGAAGGCGTCGGCGTGCAAAAACTGCGCGGATGCCAGCGTACCTTGATTGCAGTGGATTTCCGCCAGCAGCCACGGGTGTTGAATGTGTTCCGCGATGGCGCGTGCCTGCATAAAGCTGCCATGCGCCGCCGCGTAATCTCGCAAAAAGAAGTAAGCGACCCCTAAATTGATATACAGAAAGCCGATTTGTTCTTGATACCCCAGATCATGGGCGAGATCGAGTCCCCGCTGAAAGTATTTGACCGCCTCCGCGTAATTGCCAAGCTCGAATGCGTTTGTGCCGAGCGCATTTTGATTGTGCTGCGCAATTTGCTTGTAAGGTTCCGACAGGGAGGTAAAATCCTCGCCTAAGTGCTCGGCGACTTTTAGGTAGTTTGCCTGCGCCGCTTCAAACAGCCCCTGAAAGAAGTAACATACAGCGCTATTCGACCAGACGGTGTAGAGCAGCGGTAGATTCTGTGTTGCCTGTGCCCACGTTTCAGCGTGTTCAAACTGGCGCAGGGCATCGGCATACCGTCCCTTTTGCAGCAGCACGTCGCCGATGTTGTTGTACAGTGCCCCGTAACGTTGACGCAGGTCGATTCGTTGCGCAGCGGTCAAGGCGGCGGCGAACGCGTCCAACGCAATCTCGTATTTCGCGACGAATTTCGCTAATTTGCCTTGCCGGAACAGCAGTTCAACCCGGGTTGCGTCGGGCAGCGTCACCTGCTCGACGACGCGGGTGAGCAGGTTGAGCGACGCAGTGTACAAGCCGCTGCGCTCTAGGTAGGGCTGCAGCAGGTTCAACACTTCCAGCGCGCTTGCCTGCAGCGCCGGATACTGATCGGTCGTGAGCACCACATCGAGCATTGGCAGCAGGTTCTGCTTGTGATCGTCCAGCCGTACATAATCGCCGTGATGGCTCATCACGAAATCCAATAAGTGACGCGCAAAGCTAGTTCGAATGCGCTGGACATGCGGCGTGGGCTTCGTCTGTTGCTGCACGAATTCCAGCACCAACGGATGCAGTGAATAGACCGTTTCCCCGCTTGGCGTCGTGCGCATTTTGACAACGTGCAGTTTGATCAGGTTGCGCAGGTGGGACGGCAGCGCAATCGTGCTGACGCGGCGCAGAACGCTGTCGAGCGCTTCGGCGCTCACCCCGGTTTCCGGCGCAAACAAACTCATCGTGAACAACACGTTCTTTTCTTGCGGCTGCAAAAACCGCCACAACCAAGCAATCAGGCTCTGATACATCGCTCTGATCCGCGTTTCGTCGTCGGACTGTAGGACGTTTAAGTGGGCGATCAAACTGGGCAGGCGCACGCGCTGGCGACTGACGCCGCCCGCGATGATGCTCAGGGCGAGCGGCAGCCCGAACGTCACTGCCGCCAGCGCACTAAACTCGTTGGCGCTGCTTTCCTTCAGCCAGCTCACCTGTTCGACCAGAAAAGCGCGTACCTGTTCGGCGTTGAAACCCGGCAGCGCGAGTTCATAATATTGATACGGGGGCAGATGCCGTGCGACCAGCAGCACCCGCGCGCCGTGCAGCACATCCCGCACTTCATGGATGATATCCGGGTTCGCCAGATGTTCCGAGTAACCTTCATCGATTATGACAACTTGATTGGGCTGCTGCATCAACTGCTTCAACCGCTGCTTTTTCCGCCCGATGTCCAGTGTGAGCAGATCATGCCTCCCCATGTCCATCAGGAGGCTGTTGCAGAAGTCGACCAGATCGAACGGGGTCGTCAGTTCGACCAGCACCACCGGGTGACCGGGATACTTGTCGCGCATTTCGCGTAGAACCGTCCGCGCCATCTCTGACTTGCCGCTGCCGGCGGCTCCCACCAACCCGAACACGCGCTGGTCATGCGGAGTCGTCAGCAGCTTGATCAACTGTGTGAGCGTCGTGGCATAGGCGTTGTCTGGGGCATCCGGCTCTGAAAGCGTGCTCGAAAACAGACGATCCAGCGGGATAGTGCGTTCCTGCCGGATAGCCTCGTTCCATTCCGCCCATGTCCGCCCGGTGCGCGGATCGCCGTTGGTTTCATGGTCGCGCAGTGCCTCCATGTACTGATGCAGGGCTGCGCTGTGCTGCTGCATTCCCAACCAGATCAGATAGTGCAGCGGTTTCGTCCCCGCTGTCGGGCTGCGGAACCATTGTTCCGCGTACTGCTGCGCCTTGCCCCACAGTTCCTTCCGGGTGATCAAAAACTCGACCACACGCTCAAGCAGTTCATGGTAGCGGGTGGCAAGTTCTTCGCGTCTGGTTTTCTGGCGAGAAGCGAAGTCTTGCCCCGCTCCCTCGCTCAACTTCGTGAGCACATCCCCCAGAAACGGCGCTTGATACAGCGCGAGGATGCTTTCAGCTTCTCTACATTCCTCCTCCCCGAAGGCGTATCCGCTTTGCATGAGTTTCGCCGCGCGCTTGTCGAACACCCGGCTGTCGACGAACACGTCACTCTGGGGAAACTGAATCTGATCACGCTTGAGGTTGGGTAGTGCGTCTTCGGGGAGCATTTTCCGCAGCGGCGGCAGCACCCGCTTGCGAAAGGCTTCGCGCGTCTGTGCCGTAGCAGCCCCGTACAGAAGATGGATGAGGTCTTCCCGGTCGTAAACGGGTTCCCCCTCATCGGCAAGGATGATGAGGAGCCTCAAGGCTGGTGGATCCAATGGTTGTAACGTTTCATTGATCCACACTTCCGGTTGTTTACGCAGTAAGTGAATCTGGATGGCAATGTTCGTAGGCATCATGAGCAGTTTTCATCAACAAATGCGCTTGATTGAGCGTGCTTGGATCATCTTAGCACAACTCATGGAAACCCGAATCATACAAAGGACGCGCGCAGGACGTTTTGAGGACGAACGGCATGCTTAACTTCCCGTATAGCTAGCTACCTGAGGAGTTTGGTGATGCCGGACGACCTGAATCCCGACAAAGACATTCTGTACCAGCGCGCTCAAGACCTGAAGACCTTAGGCATTCAACCCTATGCGCTTCACTTTGATCGTTCCCACTTGCTCTTCGAAATTCACGAGAACTACGAAGAGACTGGCGGTGATCTTCCCGGTCAAGAGGGCGTATTTACGCTTTGTGGTCGCGTCCTGTCGTTCAAGCAGTATCAAGCGGGCATCATGGTTGTGATTGCCGACCAAGATTCGACGCTTCAGCTCTTGGTGTCGAAAGACCTCATGACGACCAGAGCCTTTGAGCTCTTCGCCGCCTACCTTTATGAGGGCGACTATATTGGCGTTACCGTAGACTATCTCTACCGCGAACGGGGCGAACTCACCGGGATGGTGAAAGCATGGAACTTTCTGGCGCTGGCGAATATTCCGATCCCCAAACACTTAAGTGTTGAGCGTCGGCGCGTTCAACAGCACCTCTACCTTGCGTCAAATTTGTCGGCACGCGAAGTCGTCATTACCCGGGCGCGTATCCTGCGTTTCCTTCGTCAGCAGCTCGCTGAACAGGGGATCTATGACGTCATTACGGCTCAATCCGATCCAGATTCCGTCACCAACGCGCTCTTGCAGTATATCGTTGGTGGAATTGAGCAGGTCTATGAAATTACCGCCCGTCGCAACGCTCAAACAGCCGACTGGCTGAACCATTCCCATGAACTCTGGCTGCACTGCTGTAGCGCGCTGAAGTCACCGCAGCACATGATGCACCTGCTGGAGCACCTCCTCAACCGCTTAACGCTCCACCTGCATTCGACTTCACGGTTGATTTGGCAACCGCTCGACCGCATGAACCCGACCGGCGCGTCGGAATCGGTTGAAATCATCAACGAAAATCACACTCTGGAAATCGATATGTCCCTTCATTGGGCTACTCGCAGCCTGAATCAAATCCTGAATGATGTCTTGGACATCGATTTCACCTGTATAAGTACACCCGACCACGCCCTTCACATCCTACGTCGTCTGGGATATGCCATCGACCTGCCCGATTCAGAGATTTCGCTGACTGCCATCGCGGAGCAAGTGTTTCAGGATTATGCTGCGCCAGCCCTGATCCAACCGACTTTTGTGGTCTTTCCGGCAGGTGAAACCCGTGTATCCGAGCGGTTTGAGTTGTATATCAACGGAATTCTGTTAGCCAGCGGACGCAGTGAAGTCACCGACCCCGCAGTACGGGGCGCAAATGGCACGATGCAAGAAGACTTCTGGGAAAAGTTGATGATCGGGATGCCGCCGGTGAGCAGTATGGCACTCCACCTTGATCGGCTGGCAATGCTCATGATCGGAGCAACGGATATTCGGGACGTCGCTCATTTTCTTGCGGATTGATAAGCTCATTGCCGAGAAATCAAAAGCGCCCAGAACCTGCGGGCGCTTGTTGTTCGATCCGATGATACTGCCATGGGAGCTTTGTCGAGTTTACGATAATGTGGACGTGAGGGGTAGAGTTTCGTACACTAGACATACGCTCGACTTTCCCATCCCCGAACCGCTGTCTACCACAA
>JACSRG010000707.1 GCA_014879865.1 Anaerolinea sp. | reverse complement strand
GTGGTCGGCGCTCGGTTTAACCGGGCGCGGCTCGCTGCTTCTGATCGCGCAGATCGGCGTGCAAGGCGCGCTTGGCGTGATCGCTTTCCTTGTTTCCGCGTGGCTGCTCCGCATGAAAGAACTGGATGAACTGACCCGCTTGATTCGTCAGCGTATCCCGGCAAAGGCAGCGGCTTAGCCCGGAGGCTTAAAGCATGAGTATCGAAATCAAGTATGTGACGCTCGGCATGGCGCAAACCAACGCCTATCTTGTCGGCGATACCGAGACGAACGAGGCGATCTTGATCGACCCGGTCGAGAAAGCCGATCTGCTCCACAAGATGGCGACCGACGCAGGCTGGACGATCAAGCTGATTCTGGCGACACACGCCCATTGGGATCACGTCATGGCGAGCAAGGCGCTCAAAGCGTTGACAGGCGCGCCGTTCTACATCCATGCCGAAGCCGTGCCGATGCTCCAAGTCCTGCCGCAGCAGGGGCTGCGCTTCTTCAATCAGGAGTTTCCTGACCCGGCAGAACCGGATCGCCTGCTGACCAGCGAACCGGAGACGATCACCGTCGGCAGCATCGCGCTCGAAACGTTGTTCACGCCGGGACACGCGCCGGGACATCTCGCCTTCTACATGCGGGCACAGGGGATCGTCTTCAGCGGTGATGCGCTCTTTGCCGGGAGCATCGGGCGCACTGATCTCCCCGGCGGCGATCACGCCCTGCTGCTGCGCTCGATCACTGAGAAGCTGCTCACCCTGCCCGACGACACGCGCGTGCTGTCCGGTCACGGCGGAATGACGACTATCGGCAGGGAGCGCGAGACGAATCCGTTTCTGACCTAGCTCTTGTGGCGTTTTTCAGCCACACTTAACCTGAGCGCGCTACAGTATTTTCGGACTGTACGCCGCGCATGAACGTGCGAAAATGAATGCTGCTGCTTCGGGTTGGTTACTATGGAACTTGCAAATCAATTTTCGTACCTCTTGTTTGGACTGGGTACGCTGGTCGCCCTGACTGCCGTGCTGCGCTGGCGGCGGGTCGCTTGGCGTCCCGTGCTGCTGATCGGGCTGCTGGTCGTCACAGTCTTTACGGCGGGCTTTCTGGCACTTCGTCCGGGCGTCAGCGATGTGACCGACGCCGCCGAAGCCCAAGCCTTGATCGGTGACGGCAAGCCGACGCTGCTCGAGTTTTACAGCAATTACTGCGCGGGCTGTATGGCGGTTCGCCCGCAGGTCGATGCGCTGATCGCCGAACTGGGCGACACGTTCAACGTGCTGCGCATCGACATCCACACGCCGGTCGGGCGCGAACTGCGTCGAGTTTATGGTTTCACTTATTCACCTGAGTTTGTCCTGTTTGATGCGGACGGGCGCGAGACTTGGCGCAGCAACTCCCCGCCGCCGGCAGCGGAATTGGCGCGCATCAGCGCCGGAGAGATCACGAATACGATACAATGAAGCACATTCTGCTGATTTTCCTTGATGGAATCGGACTGGGCGACGACAACCCTGAGACGAATCCCTTTGCAGTTGCGAACACGCCAACTTTAATCGCACTGGCAAATGGTCATCGCTGGCTGCGCGGCGTCGGGCGGCAGTTCAGCGAACGCGCTGCCTTCATACCGACCGATCCGCGCATGGACATCCCCGGTAAGCCACAGAGCGCCAGCGGACAGGCGGCGATCTTGACGGGCAAGAACGTCCCCGCGCTGATCGGCGAACATTATGGTCCGCGCCCTAACCCGCCGATCCGCCAGATCATCAGCCAAGACAATTTCTTCAAACAGGTGACGGAACGCGGTCAGCGCGCCGCGTTGATCGAAGGCTACCCGCCGCGCTTCCACGAGGCGATCAACAGCGGCAAGCGGCTGCGTTCCAGCTATCAGGAAGCCTTGTTTGCGGCAGGGCTGCCCCTCTTCGGCGAAGACATGGTCTACAGCGGCGACGCGCTAACCGTCGATTGGATCGGCGAAGGCTGGCGCACCGAACTCGGCTACTCCGACACGCCGCTCTATACCCCACGCGAAGCCGGGATCAAGATGGTGGAGATTTCGCGCCGCTACGAATTCTCGTTCTTCGCGCACTGGGTGACGGACGTGATCGGGCATCGCGGCACGGTCGCCGATGGCGTACGCAATCTGGAAATCTTCGACGGCGTGATGAGCGCGGCGCTCGAAGTGTGGGACGACCGCGAAGGCTTGATCATCATCACCAGCGATCATGGCAACATGGAAGACATGAGTCACGGCAAGCACACCGAGAGCGATGTGCCGACCGTGATCATCGGGAACGGCAAAGAAGCGTTCGCGGCGGGGCTGATCACGCTGGCGGACATCGTGCCGCAGATGAGCGCCTACCTCTATCCGTAATTGTTAGTATCTACACAGACTGTCCCTATGAACAGGTCACAGGGACAGTTTTTCTTCTATACTGTAAACAAACGAACACTGTATTGGTAGCGAAAGTGCATGATGATGGATATTCGGGATACGCTGCGCTTCTGGGCAAGCGGAGTCGCCGTCGTCGCAACCGCCGATTCAACCTGCCGCGCAGGTATGACGGTCAGCGCGTTCAATTCTCTCTCCCTCACCCCACCCATGATTCTGGTTTGTCTGCAAAAAGATACGCGTACGGCGGAAGTGCTCCCCGGCGCGGGCTGCTTCACCGTATCGATCCTCGGCGGCGATCAGTCAGCGATCTCGGATCGCTTTGCCGGACGTGTGCCGCTGGCGGACGGTGAAGATCGCTTTGACGGGCTGGCACTGACGAGCGCCGTCTCCGGTGTGCCGATCCTCGCCGACGCGATTGCGTGGCTTGATTGCAAACTTCATACCATTCACGACGGCAGCACCCACTGGATCGTCATTGGCGAAGTGATCGCCACCGGGCGGCAGGCAGATCACCCTGCGCCCCTGCTCTACTTCGACCGGAACTATCACACGCTGACGGCTGAAACGACCATCACCTAACCGGTCATCCACTACGGACAAGGCATGAGGGATGCTGCAATACCCTCATGCCTCGCCTTTATAGTGACCTTGATTATTTACTTTCCCTCCACTACAATGATCGCTGATTTTTCGACGGGTAGACTTCATGTTTGAGCAGCTCACAAACCGCCTGCAAGACGTCTTCGATGGCTTAGGGCGGGTTGGCAAACTCACAGAAAAAGACGTTGACAAGGCGATGCGGGAAGTGCGTATGGCGCTTCTCGAAGCTGACGTAAACCTGACAGTCGTCAAGGATTTCGTGCGGCGCGTCAAAGAGCGGGCAATCGGCGCGGATGTGGCGAGAAGCCTCAAGCCGGGTCAGCAGGTCGTCAAGATCGTGCATGAGGAACTGCTTGAGACGCTCGGTGAAGGCGGAAAGCTCAGTTTTTCCGGCAGCACCAAGCCGCATGTGATCATGCTGGTTGGCTTGCAAGGGTCGGGCAAGACGACGACGGGCGCAAAACTGGCGCTGCATCTGCGCCGTGACGGGCGCGCGCCGTTCATGATCGCCGCCGATACTTACCGCCCTGCCGCCGTCGATCAGTTGGTGACGCTGGCGAAGCAGATCCAAGTGCCGTACTACGAAGAAGGGACGAGCGCTAAGCCGCCGGACATCGTGGCGCGCGGCATGAAGGTCGCCAAAGAGCAGAACGCCGCCGTCGTGATCGTCGATACGGCAGGTCGCCTGCAAATTGACGACACACTCATGAACGAGCTTGAGGAGATCAAGCGGCGCACCAACCCGGCGGAAATCCTGCTCGTCGCCGACTCGATGACGGGTCAAGAAGCGGTGCACATCGCCGAGGGCTTTAACAGCCGCTTGGGGATCACCGGCTTGATCCTGACCAAGGTGGATGGTGACGCACGCGGCGGCGCGGCGCTCTCGATGCGCGCGGTGACGGGCGTGCCGATCAAGTTCCTCGGTACGGGCGAAAAGCTGGACGGGTTCGAGGCGTTCCACCCGGATCGGTTGGCACAGCGGATTCTGGGCATGGGCGACGTGCTCGGCTTGATCGAAAAGGCGGAAGCCGAATTCGACGAAGCCGAAGCCATGAAGCTGCAAAAGAAACTGCTCGAAAACCAGTTCACGCTGCAAGATTTTCTGGAACAACTCCAGAAGATCAAGCGCATGGGGTCAATCGGCAGCCTGCTGAACATGATCCCCGGCATGAACCGCTTCCGCGACCAGATCGACCAGCAGCAGGTGGAAAATCGTATTCGCCGCGTCGAGGCGATCATCCATTCGATGACCAAAGCCGAGCGCGAAAATCCGAAGCTCCTCAATGCCAGCCGCCGCAAACGCATCGCGGCAGGCAGCGGGGTGCAAGTACGCGATGTCAATGAAGTGATGAAGCAGTTCAAAGACATGCAGGACATGATGAGTCAGGTTCGCAAGGGTCGTTTCCCCGGTTTTCCCGGTGGACTCCCCCCCGGCGGGTTTGGGCGCTAAGGTCAGCTACCGACCTTACCGCAACTGAGGGAACACGTTTACTCAGTGGCTCTCCGTCAAAGATCGACGCATGAGAGCGCGTTTGTATAGAAAGGGTCACAATCAATGGTTCGTATTCGTCTTCGCCGGACTGGCTTGAAGGGTCAGCCGAGCTATCGCATCGTCGTTGCCGATCAGCGTGCGTCACGCGGCGGCGCGTTCATCGAAATCATCGGGACGCACAACGCCCGTACCCAACCGATCACCGACATTGTGGACGAAGCCCGCGCGCTGCACTGGTTGAGCGTTGGCGCGCAGCCCAGCCCCGCCGTCGGCTTGATCTTCAAGCGCACCGGCACGTTTGATCGCTTCGAGCGGATGAAGAATGGCGAAGCCGTCGAAACGTTGATCGCCGAAGCTGCTGCTGCCGCTGCCGCGCGTGGCTACAGCGCCAAGACCCGCCACGAATCACCGGCGGCGGGCGAAGGCACGAAGAAGCCGAAGGGCGAGTAATCCGCTAGTCGTAGGGGCATGAGATCTCATGCC
>JACSRG010000636.1 GCA_014879865.1 Anaerolinea sp. | reverse complement strand
CTCGTGTTTGCGCCTTCCCCCGAATTCGGGGGAAGGCTGGGTAGGGGGTTTCGTTATCTTGGTGACAATAGCATTCGTTTGACCGCGCTCGACTGGGGCGTGATCGCGCTGGTCGCGCTCGGTGCGCTCTCGCTGCTGTGGGCGGCTGACCCCGGCAAGGCAGTCACCGACCTGCGCGTGATGCTGATCGAGCCGGGCTTGTTCTACCTGATCCTGCGGACGAGTATCCGCGATCAGCGCGGGCTGCTCCGCTTGATCGACGGGCTGCTGTTCGCGGGCGCGCTGGTCGCCGGGATCGGCTTGATGCTGTACTTCGGTGGTCAGGGGATCATCACGGCAGAAGGCGGATCACTGCGGCTCGCCAGCGTGTACGGCTCACCGAATAACGTCGGCTTGTTCTTGGGACGCTGCATCCCGTTCGCGCTGGCATACGCGTTAGCTTCGCTGGATCGCACGCGGCGATTGTTCGGCGTAGGCACGCTGATCCTGATGGGCATTGCCGTCCTCTTCAGTCAAAGCGCGGGCGCACTGTTCATCGGCATCCCCGCTGCCGTGCTGATCGTGAGCGTGCTGACGCTGCGCCGGCGGGCGCGGCTCGCAGTGGTCGGCTTGGCGGGGGTCGGCGCGGCGGTCTTCGCAGTCGCCATGCAGTTTCCGCGTTTCGCCCGCATCGTCGATGTCGGGGAAGGCACAAGCTTCTTCCGCGTGCGTGTGTGGCAAAGCGCGCTTCAGATGATCGCGGATCGCCCGCTGACGGGCTTCGGACTCGACCAATTCCTCAACGCCTTTCGCGGACGCTACATGCTTCCGGATGCGTGGCAAGAGCCGAACCTGTCGCATCCGCACAACGTCCTGCTGGATTTCTGGGTGCGCTTAGGAATCGGCGGCGTGCTGATCTTCGCGTGGATTCAGGTCGCGTTCTGGCGGGCGGCGCTGCGCCTCTACCGCACTCGACCGGACGCACTGACTGCCGCGCTGTTGATTGGCGCGATGGGCAGCATGATCAATTTGCTGGCGCACGGGCTGGTCGATAACAGCGTGTTCGTCTCCGATCTCGCCTACGTTTTCGTCCTGCTGCTCGGCGTGGTGGGGAATTTGCACAGACAAGATTAGGGTTGTCTGGTAAACTCGATGTGTTTTGCAGGTCAACAGGAGAGGTGCAGCCTTGCGGGTTCTCATTACCGGCGCAGCCGGATTTCTAGGTTCTCACTTGTGTGATCGCTTCCTCGCGGAAGGTCACAGCGTAATCGGCATGGACAACCTGATCACCGGGAACACGCAAAATATCGCCCATCTGGCAGGGAACCCCGACTTTCATTTCATCCGTCACGATGTCACGAATCACATTTTCGTCAAAGGGTCGCTGGATGCGGTGCTGCATTTCGCGTCGCCCGCCAGCCCGATTGATTACCTGAAGTTTCCGATCCAGACGCTCAAGGTCGGGGCGCTCGGTACGCACAACACGCTCGGCTTGGCGCTCGGCAAAGGTGCGCGCTTCTTGCTGGCATCGACTTCGGAGATTTACGGCGACCCGCTGGTGCATCCGCAGCGCGAAGACTATCACGGCAACGTCGATGCGATTGGTCCGCGCGGGTGCTACGACGAAGCGAAGCGCTTCGCCGAGGCGCTGACGATGGCGTATCACCGTGAACATGGGCTGGAAACCCGGATCGTGCGTATCTTCAACACCTATGGTCCCCGGATGCGCTTGGACGATGGGCGCGTCGTTCCCAACTTCATCGGGCAAGCACTGCGCGGCGAACCGCTGACCGTCTACGGTGATGGTTCGCAGACACGCAGCTTCCAATACGTCGATGACCTGATCGAAGGCTTGTACCGGCTGCTGCTGTGCGATTTCGTCGAACCGGTCAACATCGGCACGACCGAAGAAATGACGATTTTGCAGTTCGCGCACATCGTCAACGAGATCACAGGGAACGCCGCCGGGATCGTGTTCAAACAGCAAGACCGGATCAAAGGCGACCCGCAGACGCGCCGCCCGGATAATTCGCGGGCGAAGACGGTGCTCGGTTGGGAGCCGAAAATCCCGCTGCGTGACGGACTGCCGCCAACCATCGCCTACTTTCGCGGCGTGGTGTGAGCGATTCGCGTGAGGACAGCCCGGCGGACTCTGCGCTGGTATGAAGCAGCGTGGGCGGTGCTGGCGGCGCTGCTCGGCGTCGTGGTGGCGTTTCAGCCCCCCACGCTGACTGGCGCTGGCATCGCCGCCGCCGCGCTGATCGTCTGTACGCTGATCAGCCCGTTTGCCGCGCTGATTCTGCTGGTGGTGATCGCCCCGCTGCGCACGCTGATCGCCACCGAAGCCCCGTTTCAACTCCCACTCGACATCGGGCAGATCGCCCTGATCGTGCTGATCGGCGTGTGGTTCGCGGAGTCACTGGTGAACCGCCGCACCCTGCCCCGTCTCCGCTGGACACCCGTATACTTGCCTGTACTCGTCTTTTTCGCCGCCGCCAGTCTCTCGGCGTTCACTGCCGTGTCGATGAGCGCATGGATCAACGAATGGCTCAAGTGGGCGCAAATCCTTGTGCTGATCGCGCTCGTGCTCGCCCTCGGTGCGCAAACCGGGCGTGGCGCGGCGCGGGAGTGGATCATCTTCGGTCTATGTGTCGCCGCCTCTGCCAATGCGCTGATCGGAATCTACGAGTATTTCGGCGGCAGCGGCGCGCTCCATCTGCTCGTCAACGGCACACATTTTCGCGCGTTTGGCACTTTCGGGCAGCCGAATCCGTTCGGCGGGTTCATGGGTTTGATCGCCCCACTGGCGCTGGTGTCCGCGCTCGGCTATGGCTGGCGCGTGTGGCAGACGTGGCGCAAAACAGCCCGCCTCCCGCTGATCTCGCTGGCGGCGGTCGCCTTCTACGGTGCGGCGTTCGCGCTGCTGGCGATAGGCGTCTACGTGTCGGTGAGCCGGGGCGCGTGGCTGGCATTCGCTGCATCGCTCGGCGTCATCGGCTTTGCTCTGCCGCGCAAAACGTGGATCGGCATTGGTTTAATCGGTGCGGGCGTGATCGCGTTTGTCGTGCTGTGGTCAAATGGCTGGATTCCGCAGTCGATCATTGACCGCCTCAACACCATCACGCAGGAGACGTTTGCCATCACCGATGTGCGCGGCGTGACGATCACAACCGCGAACTACGCCGTAATCGAGCGGCTGGCGCACTGGCAGGCGGCGGTCAACATGGCGACGGCAAACCCGCTGCTCGGCGTAGGCTTCGGCGGGTACGAAGCCGCCTACCCAGAATACAGCCTGATGAACTGGGAACTAGCGCTTGGTCATGCTCACAACTACTACTTGAATGTTTTAGCGGAGACTGGCATTATTGGACTTGTGAGCTATCTTGCCCTCTGGGTGACCATGTTTGCGCTGACTTGGCGCGCGCGGCGGCATCCCGATTGGCTGGCACGGCTCACCGCCGTGGGACTGCTTGGCACTTGGACATATCTTGCAGTTCACAGCCTGACAGATAACCTGTACGTCAACAATCTGTTCATTCATGTCGGGATTATGATAGGGATACTTGCCCTACTCCAGAGTGAATTAGCGACGAGGAATCGATGAATCAAAGCCTCAAAATCCGCCGAATCGCCGTCCGCAACCCGCTGGACGCGCCGATCCAATCGATTGCCACCCGTGTGGGTGGGAGCAAGGCGAAAGAACTCGAACGTTTCATCAAATTCGCCATTGTCGGCGGTCTGGGCGCGGTCATCGACGCCGGGACGCTGTTCATTCTCCAAGCGACGATCCTCGCGCCGGTCGAGCCGGACAAGGGTCTGAAAGTTGCCGTCGCCAGTACCATCGCCTTCGTCATGGCGGTCATCAGCAATTTCATCTGGAATCGCTATTGGACGTATCCCGACTCGCGTTCACGCTCCATCCGGCGGCAGTTGGTACAGTTCTTCGGCATCAGTTTCGTCGGCTGGCTCGGACGCACGATCTGGATCAGCAGTGCGTACCACTGGCTCGGCGTGGCGCTTATGCCGCTGCTGCTGCCCGAAATCCAAGTTTTCCGTCCCGGCTACGTACCCTCCGAAAGCGCGGAAGCTAAGCTCGGCACGATGGTCGCATGGTTGATCGGTGTGGTCATCGTCATGATCTGGAATTTCCTTGCTAATCGCTACTGGACGTATAACGACGTTAAGTGACCTCCACGCCTACCATCGCGATTGACTACACTCCGGCGTATGAACAGGGCGGCGGCATCGGGCGCTACGTGCGCGAACTCGTCACCGCCCTAGCCCGCCGCGACACGACGACCGATTACCGACTGTTCGTCAGCGGTGCGCGGACTCTTCCTGCGCTCCCCGGCGCAAATTTCGCATGGCGCGGCACGTCGATCACGCCGACATGGTTCGCGCGGTTGTGGCATCGCGCCCGCCTTCCGCTGCCCGTCGAGACATTCACGGGACGCGTCGATCTTTTCCACGCGACCGATTTCACCCTACCGCCAACGCGCGCCCGCTCGATCCTGACGGTGCATGATCTGTCATTTGTGCGCGTGCCGGAAACCGCCAGCCCTGCGCTGAAAGCCTATCTCGATCAGGTTGTGCCGCGTTCGGTCAAGCGCGCCGACCATGTACTGGCGGATTCGCAAGCGACCAAAGACGACTTAACTGCGCTGTATAACACCCCTGCCGACAAGATCACCGTGCTCTTGAGCGGCGTCGATGCGCGTTTCCGCCGCGTCGAGTCGCCCTCGATCCGCTCGAAGTACAAGCTGCCGGAACGCCCGTATATCTTATCTGTCGGCACGGTACAGCCGCGCAAGAATTACATCCGGCTGATTACGGCGCTGGCAGCATTACGGGCACGCGGTCACGATGTGGGCTTGGTAATCGTCGGGGGCAAAGGCTGGCTGGAAGACCCGATCTATGCGGCAATTCGCGACCTTAACCTGAGCGATTACGTGCATTTGACCGGCTTTGCCGACGACGTCGATCTGCCCG
>JACSRG010000842.1 GCA_014879865.1 Anaerolinea sp. | reverse complement strand
TTGCGGTACGGGAGGAACAATGAAAAACCTCCCCCTGACAGGAGAGGGGGTGAGGGGGAGGCGAGAAGGATTTATATCCACAACGGACGTTAATGTATTCTTCTTTGCGTCTTCCCGTCTTTGCGTTGAGTCTTGCTTTGTTTTAACTGTTCTTGCGCTTGGATTTATCGAAGACAGCGGCGGCATACTGCCCGTTGAGATGCCCGTAAATCGGCACAGTGAGCGCCAGCGACACGATTGTGCCGAGGCACGGAATACCGTTCGCCAAGCCAAGCACGAACCCCACGACAATCATTCCCAATACCCACTGAATCAGCAGATCGGTACGGTCACGGACTGCCGCGAACAGGCTGCCGAACTCGAAAAACACATTCAGGCGCGGGTCGTGGCTGTACCGCCCCATGCCAAGCGTGAAGATCGGCTGGATGGCAAGATTGTAGACGATCAAGATCGGCACAAAGCAGCACATGAGCAGCCCGATCAAGCCTTCGGCGAGCGTCCCTTCACCTGCGCCCAAGCCGACCACGATCATCAGCAGGACGATCAGCACATTGGGCAGGTTGTAGACGATCAACGCGATCAGCACGTTGCCGCCCAAGCCGATTAACCGGGAAAAGTCATCCCACGCGGGCAGGGGGGTCGGATCGCCGCTGCGAATATTGCGGATCAGCTCGATCTGGTAGCCCATCAGCGCGGCGATACCCACCAAGCCGATCAGCAGCGGGGTGAGGAGCGCCGAGACCAGCGTGACGATTGCCGTAACCACCAGCTTGGATGTCCACTGCGGGTCATCGAAGGAATAGGTAAACGCGCGGGGGATGTCGATCATGATGATCCTTCTCCAGTCAGAGCCTCAGTATAGGCGGTCAGCTCTTGCAGCGTGATCTCGCCATATTTAGGATAGCGAATCACGCCCGTCCCGTCGATCACGAAAGTCACCGGGAGCTGGAAAACCCCGAACTGCGAACTGACCGTCCCCGCTTCGTCGAGCAAGATCGGCAGCCCGCTGATCCCGTACTCGCGCACGAACCCCTCGACCACATCGCGCGGCTCTTCGACGTTCACCGCGAAGACCAGCGCGCCATCCGGCGGCTGTTCGGCGACGAACTGCGCCAGCGTGGGCATTTCGCGCTGGCACGGCACGCACCATGTCGCCCAGAAGTTGAGGAAAATCACCCGACCGCGATAGTCGCCAATGTTGACCGTATCACCCGTAAGCGTCGGGAGCGCAAAATCGACCAGCGGCGTATCCGCCAAGCTGATCGGCGTCGGCATCGGCGGCAGGGTGATCGCGCCGGGAGTCGCCGGGGCTTGTGTGGCGCGGATAACGTTTTCCTGCCGGAGAATCACCCCACCGGCGACGACCAACCCGATCAGCGGAACGATCAGGAACATGACCAGCGCGGGCGAAATCCCCCGGCGCTGCGGCTGTGCTGATTCCGGTATCTCATCACTCATTACACATCACTTTTCACTAGTCCTTGCTCACGGTATCCACCTCGGCAGATACCCGTTGTGTGCTAAACGGATGCCATCGCCCGTCACCGCGTCGATCACCCAGATCTCCGGGCGTGACAGCGGATCGCTCATGCCATTCGCGCCGAGCGGAAGGCGCTGCGATACCAACTGCGTCCCGGTCGGATTCCAGTAAAAGAACGTGCTGGCGTACTCCGGGTCATCGGTCAGCATCTCATACGTGCCATCCACCGGATTCACCACGTACAACTGTGTCCCGTTGATCAGGTTGGGGTTGTCGCGGGAAATGACCAAGCGCGTCCCATCGGGACTCCACTGCACGCGCTTATCGTCGAACGAATCTGCGGGCACGCTTAACGGGAATACAGTGTTAGCGTCCAGATCGATGATCTGCGTCTTGACGCGCGCCTGCGCCCCTTCCCCCTCAACCAGCGTGATGCTCGACGTGATGATCTGCCTGCCATCCGGCGACAGCGCCCCGTAGGTGCCCGATGTCGTCGGGATCGCCAGCGTTTCGCCCGTCGTAAAGTCGTAGACGAGGATCGCCGACGTGCCGCGATCTACCAGCGCGATCCGGCTGCCATCGGCTGACCACTGCGCGTTGTAGCCGAGAATCTGCAAGTCGCTGAAAAGTGGGCGCGTCGCCGGGGGGTAGCTGTTCATGTCCAGCGTCCAGATGCGCACCGGGCTCGCGCCGATGCCTTCCAACGCGGTGTTGTAGTCGATGCGCTCATAGGCGATCATCCTGCCGTCAGGACGCCAGACGGGCGTCGAACAGGTGCTGTCGGCGCAGTTGGTCAATTGCAGCAGCGCGCCCGTATCCAGAGTCAGCAGCTTGATGTCCATCGTGCCGTTCGTGTTGTTCTCGGCAAACGCGATCTGTGACCCATCCGGGCTGACCGAGAAATCGTAGATTCCTGATGGGCTAAAGGTCAACTGCTGCGCGCTGGCGGGATCATCGACCTCTACGACCCAGATATTCTGCGGAAAATCATCCGCCGGGTACAGGTAGGCGACGCGCGGCTGCATCACCGTGAAGTTGTACCGGTACTCGGACACCATTTCGCGTCCGCTCTCCGCCCGCGCCCCGCGTTCGAGGATCACCGTGTAGCTTGTACCGGGGTTAAGCGGCGCGTCCGGGTAATAGTTGAGCGTCGTCCCCGTCCAAGAGAATGTTCCCGTCGTCGGTGGGTCGGTGCGCAAGCGCGTCTCTGCCGTCGGACGATCCATCGGTTCGTCGAATTGCAGCGTGATCGCGCTGGTGCTGTGGGCATTTTCGAGCGGCGTCACCCGCCGGAGCGATACGCCAACGCGGTCACCAAGCGCAATCGTCAGCAGAATCAACCCGACGGCGACGATCATCACGAGCGCAACGAGACGATCAAAGCTCGAGAAGGACTGAGAACTGAGGACTGAGGTCGGAGCGCTGAGAGAAGCCACTCCATCATCCACGTGTTGTCCTTGCTCAGTCCTCAGTCCGTTCCTCTCAGTCCTATCTTTTCTCATCACTCATTACTCATCATTAAGGATAGAGGTACGGATGCGCGGGCTGCTCGACCACTAACACCGACTCGGCGCGGACGAGCGGTGTCGGTTCACCGCGAAACTCGCCGACCTCGATCACACCCTTCACCTGCACCCACGCGCCCTGCTCGACCGCTTCCGCCCAGTTGACCGGTAAGCCAATCGCCGAGGCATCGGCGACGCAGCAGCTAATCGTGAAGCGCGCCACCATGAACTGATTCTCGGTAAACGTCGGTTCGGTGTAGACGAACCCGATCACATCTACTGGCAGCCCGTTGAACTGCTCGAAATCCCCCTGCGCATTATTGAACACGCGCAGCCAATCGAGCACGTTGCGCTGACTCGGATCGATGGCGAAAGTCGTCACGCCTTCTGCCGCCGCTGCCGCCGTGAGGCTCACCGCGCCATCGACCGACTCCGCGCCGAGCGGGCGCGACGGGATCAGCGTACCGAGCACCAGCGGAATCGCCACGACCATCAGCGCGCCCCATGACAGATGCGCGTGATCGTGATGCTCATGCCCGTGATCGTGTGCGTCGTCGTGCTTATGCTTTTCACGGGGAAAATGTTCCACCAGCAGATGATATAAGCTGTAACCGCCGATCAGCAGGAACAGCGCCGCCGCCAGATACGATAGCCAGCTAAAACGCTCGTTGATGTAATTGGTCAGGTTGCCGCTGACGATGTTGTAGGTGAAATACAAGCCCAAGCCGATCAAAAGGGCGCTTTTCGCCGCCAGCGTAAACGTTTCGCGGCGTTCGGTATGCGCGCCATGCGCGCCCGCATGGTCGTGATCGTGTGTGTGTTCCATTAAGCCACTCCTCAAAACAAGTTAAAAGTGACGAGTTGAAAGTTGAAAGCAGAAACCACTTTCAACTTTTAACTTTCTACTTTCAACTTAGAATGCGACGTTCAAATTCATCCAGATGCCGATTAGCATGGTCAACAGCAGCGGCAGCAGGATCAAGTAGAGCACCACGCGCCGCTTGAAGACGCCGGCGAACATCAACGTGCTTTTAATATCGACCATCGGACCGAACGTCAGGAAGGCGAGGATCGACCCGGTCGTGAATGTCCCGGCGAACGCCAGCGCGAGGAACGAATCGACCGTCGAGCACACGCTCAACAGAAATGCCAAGCCCTGCATGACGATCACCGACACGACGGGACCGCGTCCCAGTGCCAGCAGCACATCTTGGCTGACGAGCGTTTGCATCGCCGCCGCCAGCAGCGACCCGATGATCAGGTAGCGCCCCATCTCGAAGAACTCATCGCCCGCCATGACCAGCGCATCGCGCAAGCCGACCAGCAGCGATTTACGCTTCGGCTTGGGCAGCGTGAGCATCACGCCCGAACCGCCCATAACCGGGGCTAACGAGGTCGGCTGAAGCACATCCTGTGGACGTGCCGCCACTGCGAACACCAACCCGATGACGAACGCCACCAGCGCCGTGATGGCGAAGCGCAGGATCAGCACCGTGCCAAAACCGAACGCCACATACGTGCTGACCAGCACCACCGGGTTGATCACCGGGGCGGCGAGCAAAAAGGTCACGCCGACGGACATGGGCAGCCCTTTGGTGTACAAGCGCCGCACCACCGGCACGACGCCGCATTCGCACACGGGGAACGTGAAGCCCATGAATGTGCCGATCAACGTGGCGAAAAAGGCGTTGCGCGGAACCCAGCGCGCGATGTCTTCCGCGCTGATAAACGCCTCGATCAAGCCGGAAACCAGCGTGCCGAGCAGCAAGAACGGCACGGCTTCGATGAAAATGCCGAGAAAGCGCGTGGCGAACACACTGAGGACGGTGCTGACGCTGTCCCCCGTGCCAATCACCGCCGCCGCCAGCACGCCGATCACCCCGATCACGAGGATGGGCGGGATCAAACGTCGCGTGTCGAATTGAACTCCCTGTCTCACAGTGCGCCTCATCTAAGCGGACACGCGCCCTATTGTATCAAATCT
>JACSRG010000701.1 GCA_014879865.1 Anaerolinea sp. | reverse complement strand
CAACATCACCGAACCCGAAATCCCCGCTGCCGATCCGGTCACGGAAGATGCAGCCGATTCCCTCGCCAGCGCCGGTGATCCTGACGCCGCGCCTGCCCTGCCGCCGACGCCCATCCCCGCCCTGATCGCGAGCGATGTGTTCCCGATCACGATTACGCTGGCGGACAACACGACGGTCGATTTCGCCCAATTGGCGATCAACGACCTGACGATTGCCACGTTCGAGCAAGCGCCGTTCACCTATGACCTGAACGTCAAGTCGCTCGGCGAAGGCTTGTACACGCTGATGCTCGTCACGGAAAACACAAGCGGCGTGCTCAGTTCCTCTACCTTTGAATTTGAAGTCGCCGCGCTGCCGATTCTGTCGGGTAATACGCCGGATGTTGGGCTGCTGACGACGAAAGACCTGCCGCTCGGCATTTTCGTCAACGGTGAACAGCGCGCGCTGGACTTGATGTTCAGCCCGGAAACCGGCTTGCAGTTGGTGCAAACGCGGACGGAAGTCGTCGCGCAGGAATCGCTGCTCGACATCCTCGCCCGTCCCGCCAATGTGCTTTCGCCGGAACTCCGCGCCGCGCTCACCGCGCCGCGCCCGGAACTGTTCAGCGTGGTCATCCTCATCATGACGCTCACGCTCATCCCGCAGGGCTTGTTCACGCTCTTCTACATGATGTACACGTGGAACAACCCGCAGATCGCGGAGCAGTACCGTTCGCCGCGCCAGTACAGCGTGCCGCAGTTCTCGTTCACGGCGATTTTGCCCGCGCGCCGCGAAGAAAACGTGATCTACGACACGATCCGCGCGGTCGATAACATCGACTACCCGGATCACCTCAAGGAAATCCTCGTCATGATCCGCGACGACGACGACGATGCGACGATTGCCGCCGCTCGCCGCGCGGTCGATGACATCGGCAAGCACAACATCCATGTGGTGACCTTCACCGACGGTCCGAAGAACAAGCCGAACGGCTTGAATCGTGGTCTGCGCGCATCGAGCAAAGATGTCGTCTGCGTGTTCGACGCCGAAGATCAGCCGCACCCGGCGATCTACAACGTGATCAATACGGTCATGATCCGTGACGAAGCCGACGTGGTGCAGTCGGGCGTGCAGTTGATGAACTTCAAATCGACGTGGTTCTCGGCGCTCAACTGCCTTGAGTACTTCTTCTGGTTCAAGAGCGGTCTGCACGCCTTCACGCGCATGTTCGGCGTGACGCCGCTCGGCGGCAACACCGTCTTCTTCAAGCGTCAATGGCTCGAAAAGGTCAAGGGGTGGGATGAAACCTGCTTGACCGAAGACGCCGACATCGGTCTGCGCCTGACGCAAGCGGGCGCGAAGATTCAGATCGTCTACGATGAAGAACACGCGACGCAGGAAGAAACGCCCGACTCGGTCGAGCAGTTCATCAAGCAGCGCACCCGCTGGAATCAGGGCTTCTATCAGGTCTTCTTCAAGGGCGATTGGCTGCGGATGCCGACCCTGCGTCAGAAGGTCACGGCGCTCTACATCCTGCTTAACTCGCTGTTCCAAGCGTTGATCGTGCTGTATCTGCCGCTCGGCGTGTACATCATGCTGACGCAGCCGCTGCCCGTCCCGGTCGCGTTGATCTCGTGGATTCCGATCTTCCTGCTGCTGACCCAGTTGATCGTCAGCTTGGTCGGCTTGGGCGAATTCACCCGCGCTTACGGCGAACGGATGCCGTTCTTGTTCCGGCTCAAGACGATCCTCGTCTACTACCCGTACCAGTTGATGCTGTCGCTGTCTGCTGCGCGCGCCGTGTGGCGTCTGCTGACCAACCGCTCGTCGTGGGAGAAGACCGCGCACTCGAATCTGCACCGCCAGAACACAGCGGTCGCGCAGGGGAGCATCTAAGCGATGGAAATCTCGTCGATTGTCAACCGCAAGAGCCTGTTCCTCGTCATCATCCTCGTGGTGGTGGCGATTGCCGCCAATGCGCAAACCCTGTTCCAGTTCCCCTTCATTCAAGATGTGGAGGGGACGAATCTCTCCAATGCATGGGCGCTGAGCACGTCCGGCGAACTGTCGCCGTACACCTACACCTACGCTGAACCGCCTGCCGGGTCATTCCTGCTGGTGCTGTGGACGCGGATCACGGGCGGGTTCGACGCCTTCGGCTTCAGCACCAACAGCGGACGCTTGTTCATGCTGGTGTGCCATCTCGCGTCGATTGCCTTCCTGTATGGCATCACGCGCAAGCTGACCAAGAGCGACACGGCGGCGATCATCGCGGCGCTGGTGTTCGTCTTCTCCCCGCTGACCATCGGCTACCAGCGGCGCGTGCTGCTCGAAAACCTGATGCTGCCCTCGCTGCTGGCGTCGGTCTACTTGATCGTCGGCGACCGCCGCCGCTTGACGCATTACATCTTGAGCGCGTTCCTGTTCGGCTTGGCAGTACTGACCAAGTTCGCGGCGATTGGCTTTTTGCCCGCCATGCTGATCTTCATTCGGATGCGCTCGGACTCGTATCACCGCAATTTCGCCTCGAATATGTGGGTGTGGCTGTCGCTCTTCTTGATCGCGCTGTTCCCGCTGTATGCCAGCATGAAGCAGGAATTGTTCCCGCAGGGCTGGTTGTTCGGCGGTGACTTCCCGCATGTGAGCCTGCTCGAAAGCCTCGCCGACCGGGGACGCGATACGGGCATCTTCCTCAACATCGGCGCGGGCTTCGGCACAAGCTTCACCCAGTGGACGGATACCGCGAATACCACCGCCGACCCGATCCTGATCCTCGGCGGGCTGTTGAGCGGCGTGTTCGTCTTCCTGATGGCGCTCGACAAGCAAAACCGCGATCTGCGCCTGACGACCTACATGCTGATCGGCTACGGGCTGTATCTCGCCGTCGTCGGCGAAGTCTTCACCGTCGATGTCATCCCGCTGCTGCCAATCCTTGCGATCAACGTGGGGATCGTCGCCGGGGCAGTCGTCAAGCTGGTCGCCGGGCAGTCGAATAACGTCTTCCGCTACGGCTTTGCGGTCGCCGCGACTGCCGGGTTGATGTATCCGTTCATCACCTTCTACACCAACCGCGCCGTGATCTATTCCACCAATCAGGTGAGCGAACAGGTTGAGGCAGTGCGGTGGCTTCTGGAGAACACGCCGGAAGACGCGGTGATCGTCACGGACAACTACGCCTTCGTCGATCTGCGTGAGGCGCGCCCGAATACGCAGCACTTCTTCCGCATTGATACCGACCCGGAAATTCGCTATAACCTGTTGAGCGACGACGTGTGCAGCATCGACTATCTGCTGACGACGCCGCAGGTCTATTCGGACATCCAGACCTACGGGTTGGATCTCATGCAGCGCACCTACAACAACTCGGAACTGCTGATGACCTACCAGAACAACGGGTGGCCCGTCGAAATCCGGCAGGTGCGCAAGACGGACTGCGAGCCGCAGCTCGCCATGAACGTAACCTCCCCGTAAGCCGCGCGCGTTTCTCTTGATTTGCCGAAAAGGGGGTGCGTACCCCCTTTTCAATTGCGTTACGTTGTGGCACAGTCACGCAACTGCACGACACAAGGAAAGATGTATGAAACAACGCATACTGGTGTTGATCATGGCGCTGCTCGCGCTGAGCAGCCTGCGCGTTGACGCGCAAACTGAGGCTCAAGAAACGCCGCCCGGCGTCCCGCAGTTGACGACGCGGCTGCTGTCGTACTACAGCTACTACAACATCTACGAGCAGGCGGGGACGTTCCTCGTGACCTCTGTTCCCGTCGAGCGACTGACACATTTGCACTACGCCTCGGTCGGCATTTCGGCGACCGGGCAGTGCGAGTCGGTCGATGAGTACGCCGATACGGAATATCTGTATCCGGGGGATCGCACGGCGGAACGTCTGCGCGGCAACTTCAAGCAGCTTCCGATTCTGCGCCAGCGCAACCCGGAACTGCAAATCATCATGTCCGTCGGCGGTTGGGAGAACTCAGGACGGTTCTCCGACGCCGCCCTGACCGACGAGTCGCGCACGCGCTTCGTCCAGTCGTGCATCGCCTTTATGCGCCAGTACAGCTTCGACGGGATCGAGATCGACTGGCGCTACCCGGTCGAAGGCGGGCGCGCCGGGAACATCACGCGCCCGGAAGATACCGCCAACCTGACGCTGCTCATGCAAGCGCTGCGCGCGGGCTTGGAAGAAACCAGCCTTGACGATGATCGCCGCTACCTGCTGACGATGACGCTCCCCGCCGTCGAGGGGTTGTATCGCCTGTACGATGTGGAAGCCCTGCATCCGCTGCTGGACTACATCAACCTGATGACGTTCGATTTCGAGGGCGCGTGGAGCAGCCTCGCCGCGCATATCGCGCCGCTCTACAGCAGCGAACGCGATCCGCGCGGCGTCACGCAGAATCCGGTCAGCGTCGATGGGGCGGTCACGGCGTACCTGAACATGGGCGTCCCGGCGGACAAACTGGTGATCGGCGTGCCGTTTTATGCGCAGGCGTGGCAGAACGTGCGGGCGGGGCGTTTGTTCGGGTTGTACCAAGCGACGGGTGGCGTGCCGAGCGGGACGCGGGCGGATGGTCGGTTGTACTATCGCGATCTCAACCCGCTGCTGACGAGTGCGGATTACGTGCGCTACTTCGACGATATGGCGCTGGCATCATGGATGTACAACGCGCGCCGGAACATCGCCGTGAGCTACGAAAGCCCGGAATCGGCGCGGGCGAAGGGCTCGTATGCACGGACGGCTGGATTAGGCGGGGTGATGGCGTGGGAGGTCAGTTTTGACGCGCCGACCTTCGATCTGCTCAATGCCATCTATCAAGGGCTGACACAGCCGTAACGACAAGGTGAGGTCTCTAAAACTCCCCTCACCCCGTCCAACCTTCAATTGGCAATCCCCTCTGCCACGTAATTGAGGACGGGACACTTTTAACAATCGTGGTCGGTTGCAGCGGACGCCCCATTGGGCGTCCCTACGCTGACTGTTTCCCCTAGAGCGCTCCATTAAGGTG
>JACSRG010000635.1 GCA_014879865.1 Anaerolinea sp. | reverse complement strand
CCTATCAGCATTAGTTGCGAACCTGACAGTCCGGGTTCATCAAATCGCTAGGTCAAAGTAGGACACAAGATACGAAGGAAGTAAACAGGTGTTGATCAACCTCACTCAATCACCGCCGCTTTGACATGCGTCCGCGCAGCCGTCCGCGCAGGTCTTCCGGCACAAACTCTGCGCCGACACGCAGCGCAAAGTCCATTTCGGCGCGGACGGTCGCCAGCGCAATCCGCGTTTCCAGCACCAGCAGCCAGCAGGTGAGCAGGAACAGCGCCGCGCCTAACATCGCCAGCCCCAACGGCAGCCATGTGTACTCGGTGTTGGTCAACTGCACCAAGCCGATGGCGATACTAGTGGCGACGAACGACCCTAACGTCACGTAGAGCAGCGCCAGCGCCCGTTGAAGCAGACGCACCCGCCGAACCACCCGCTCAAGCTGGTAGAACAGCAGCTTCAGGCGCTCATCGCTCAAAGCATCCACCCCACGCACATGCGTTTCGATCAAGCGCGTGAGTTCGCGCACCCGTTCCAGCGCACGGATCAAGCGGGCGGAGGTCGAAATCGACAGCGTGGCGCACGCCGAAATCAAAATCGCGGGCGTGAGCATCGCCGAGAGAATCGACAGAATGGCAGCGGGATCATCAAAAGGCATGGGATGGTTGTCCTTATTTAGGTCGGTACTGCACAGCTTCGGCGACGTGCTGCACTTGAATCTGCTCACTGTCGGCAAGGTCGGCGATTGTGCGGCTGAGTTTCAGCACACGATGATAGGCGCGGGCGCTTAACTGCATCCGCCGCACCGAAATATCGAGCAGTTGGCGCGCTTCAGGGGTCAAACGGCAAAAGCGGTCGATCTCGCTGACGGTCATGTCGGCGTTCGCCACCAACTGCGGATGATCGGCAAACCGTTCCGTCTGGCGGGCACGGGCAGCTTCCACCCGCGCACGGATCGCGCTCGAAGGTTCGCCGCGCTCATCGCCAAGCAGCTTGTCATACTCGACGCGCGGCACGTTCACATGGATGTCGATGCGATCCAGCAGCGGACCGGACAGCTTGTTCTGGTAGCGTTCGATTCCCGTCGGCGTACACGTACACGCCTTGACCGGGTCGCCATAAAAACCACATGGACACGGGTTGTGGGCGACGATCAGCAGAAAGTTGGCGGGGAAGGTCAGGCTGCCACGCGCGCGGCTGATGGTGACGATTTTGTCTTCGATGGGCTGGCGCAGCACTTCCAGAACGTGGACCGACATCTCGGTCACTTCGTCGAGAAACAGCACGCCGCGATGCGCCAGCGTGCACTCCCCCGGCTTGGGGATCGAACCCCCGCCGATGATCCCCGCTTGGCTGGTCGTGTGATGCGGCGCGCGAAACGGGCGCATCCGCACGAGCGGCTGATCGCTGCGCAGCATATCCGCCACCGAATAGATGCGCGTCACGTCGAGCGCTTCTTCATAGCTGAGTCGCGGCATGATCCCCGGCATCGCCCGCGCCAGCAGCGTTTTGCCTGTCCCCGGCGAACCGATCAAACGGATGTTGTGGTTGCCAGCGGCGGCGATTTCGAGCGCCCGCTTGACAAAATGTTGCCCTTGTAAGTTTACGAAACTACTCACTTGCATGAGTAGAGGTTCGGACATGGGTTGTTGCTAGACAGCATATCTTCTAGTGGAACGTTTTTCTCTTGTCGAGCCATTTTGCCCATCCTCTATCGACTACTTACAACGCACACTCCAGCTTGTTTAAGAATAACTTGTCAGGATATTCAGCTATAATTTTAGTGTAGTGGACTATGTGCTTCGTAAGGGGCCCGGGCTTGGAGAAGAGCATTTGAGTCGCCACAACTCTGGAATTACTAATACAACTTCAAGACTGAAGAAGATAGCCTCACAAACGATCACTCGCTTCTCCGATCTGTCACAGCAGCTAGAACTCATATGGGTTAATCAGGCGCTGCTCGTCGCACTTGTTCTAGTGGGCTTGTTTCTGATTATAGACCTTACACCAAACGTCGCAGACGCAGTTGTAGCAGTCCTGATCGCAGTTTCAGGCTTGGTTCTTTACTTATTTCCGCCTTCGAAGAAATTTGTTACGGATCCTGTATTTGGACGAAAAAACGTCACTTTTATTTTAGGCACTACCCTTAGTTGCCTTTTAGCACTTTCACTTATACGAACCCTAGATCCTCCTGCTCCCTTGGCAGGTCCAGTTGCGAACATTAGGCAGCACGAGGTGCTTGTGCTAATTGCGACATTTGAGACAATGAGTGGGAATGAGATTGAGCCACAACGTGAGTGGCAAGTGGTTTTGGAAAGAGCCGCGGAAGAGCTGCGAGATCGTCAGCGGGTGCGTGTCTTGTCAATTCCGCAGATGGTGACGACTCAGGAGAGTGCTAAAGCTCTCAGTGATGCATATGCGGCCACATTAGTTATCTGGGGGCGGGTACGAGGCGCCGTCGTTGAAAGCCAATATACAGTAACTCCGCGTTGGAGTCATGTTGATGATATTCCAGATGGCACTATCTTCCAAGCCAACTTAAATGAGTTTGAACTCAAGCGTTTCGTCTCTGATGGAGGTGACACACAGTATATTCTCAGTTTTGTACTCGCCCAACTTGCATTCTTCGACAATGAAGATAGTAATGCTTTATCTTTTATCAACGAAGCACTAGCGCAAATTCCCGAGGGACGTGAAGCCGAATTGAGCGCTGCGTCTCTTTACAATACTAGATCCTATATCTATCAGAGCAACCAAGATTACATAAGTGCGTTGAATGATGTAAATGCAGCAATGGAGCTTGAACCAGACAATGCAATTACCGTTAGTAACCGAGGATCGATTTATCAGCGTATGCAACTTTTTGAGGAGGCGTTAGCTGATTTCGATCGCGCAATCGAACTAGATCCCGTCTTCGCCACCGCGTATTCCAATCGCGGTGACGTACACTCTGAACTGGGGGATTATCAAGTTGCTTTGAGCAATTACGATATTGCAGTTCAACTTGAGCCAACTCGTACTGACATTTTGAACAGGCGAGCGTATGTTCTTTCAAGAATGGGGGAGTATTCTCGAGCGCTAGAGGATCTGAATCGTTCTATCGAGTTGGATTCAGAACTAGCGTGGACTTATAGCTCGCGTGCTTACATATATGAGGACTTACATGACTTTCAGCAAGCTATGCATGACGTGGGTAGGGCAATTGCGCTAGAACCGGACAATAAAGATTTCTACCAACAGCGTTCATATATTCATCGCTCTTTAGGTGAATATGATCTCGCTCTGATGGATATCAACACTGCCATCGAACTGGATCCCGATGATGCGGACTCCTTCAGAACACGTGCGTATTTTTACCACCATATTGTACTTGGTTACGACCTTGCACTTGGTGACTTCAACCAAGCCATTACTCTGGACCCCCTCGATGGTTGGTCCTATATTGGACGTGCCCATCTCCGCTTAGATATGTTTGACTTTGAACTTGCACTGGCTGACTTCAACACCGCAATTGAACTGCAGCCGAATAACGCATATTTTTACCGCGAACGTTCACATTATTACCGAGCGGTGTTGGAGAATGAACTCGCCGTCGAGGATATAAACCAAGCAATTGAACTTCAACCAAATAACGCGGAGTTGTATAGCGTACGAGCCGATTTTTACCACACCTTCCCTAACGACCTTGCTCTCGCACTCCCTGACTTGAATAAGGCAATTGAACTTCAACCACGCAACCCACGATTTTATTACAAACGAGCATATTATTACGAGCGTACTGGTGATGACGACCTCGCCTTGGCTGATCTAAATTATGCAATTGAGCTTCAACCTACCAATTCCAGTGCTTACATCGAACGCGCTACATATTATCATCGTCACAGCGAAAACGAGCTTGCGCTTGCTGACTTCAATCACGCGATTGAACTTGAGCCCGATAATGCTGATCTGTATCGCTCGCGCGCGCAGTTTCTTCAGTACCAGACCAATAGCAGGGAACTTGCGCTCGCTGACTTCAACAGGGCAATCGAATTGCAACCTAACAATGGCCAGTTCTATCGTGATCGAGCAGGTTTTTTTGAGGATATAGGAGATAGCACGCTCGCTATTGCCGACTTTGACCGAGCAATTGAACTACAGCCCAATTATGTTGATTTTTACCAAGCTAGGGCGCGTTTCCATCAAAGATTGGGCAATAATACACTCGCATTAGTTGATCTCGATCGCATCATTGAAATGCAACCGTATAACCCAAATTTCTACATTTCACGGGCGAACTACTTCCAACAGCTTAATGAGATTGAACGCGCCCGCGCCGATTTCGATAGGGCAGTTGCCTTGCAACCTAACATACCGTATGGATATGAGAGCCGCGCTAGGTTCTATCAAGTCATAGGTGAATACGATCTCGCCCTTTTGGATTTACGGAGGGCATTGGAAATATCGCCAAGTTCTAGCTATCTATATCGTGAAGTGGGCGATAGTTACTTCCACTTGGGATACTATAACGAGGCATTGGAAAACTACCGTTTATACATTGCTTCAGTCGGTTCATTCGACAGATATATAGTAGAAAGAATCGATGAACTTGAAGAGTTGACTGCAGCTAATCGGCGACACTCGAGAAATGTCTACCCTTGAATTTTTCTAACAAGAGCAGTATCAGCTCGCATTATTGGGCTTTCGGACGATACTGTACTGCCTCAGCAACATGTTGCGTCTCAATCACTGTAGCTCCACTTAGGTCGGCAATCGTCCGACTTAGTTTCAGCACGCGATGATAGGCTCGCGCGCTTAACTGCATTCTGCGCGTAGCCACATCAAGCAGTTGTTTCGCTTCTGTAGATAGCTCGCAAAAGTCCTGAATATCGCTTGGGCGCATATCTGCGTTGGAGAAAATCCCCGGTCTATCGGCAAATCGTTCCCGCTGCCGTTCTCTCGCCTGCTCTACCCGTTCGCGGATGATTGCCGATGTCTCTGCTTTCTGCATGTTGAGTA